>JALRGJ010000151.1 GCA_023253435.1 Ilumatobacteraceae bacterium
CAAGACGAGCAGCGGCAAGTTGCAGCGGGCCAAGTGCCGCGAGTTGTACCTCGACGGCGGGCTCGAACTGGTCTAGGCCGACTGCAGGTCGGCCAGCACCTTGCGCCAACGGTCGGGGTCGGTGCGATACGGCGCGTAGAACGAGATGCGCTGGATCACGTCGCCGTAGCGCGTGTGCAGTTCGGGGGCGACGGTCTCGGGTTCGCCCACGACCGCGAAGGTGTTGAGGATCTCGTCGTCGATGAGTTCACCCATCTCCACCCACTTGCCTTGCTTGGAAAGCACATTGAGTTCATCTTGCAAGCCACCCCATCCGTGTAGATCTAAGACTCCTCGGTATGCAGGAGTAGATCCATAGAACGCAATTTGTTGGCGAGTGCCAGCAGCCGCTGCTTTCATTTGATCTTCGTTCGCGCCGGTGACAACAAAACTTGGGCCAACCAGTTCGAATCCTTCCATTGTCTTGCCCGCCTTGGCACGCCCACGTGCGAGCGCTGGAATGGTGACTTCCCGAAGGTATCGCTCTGTTGTGAAGCCATGGCACAAAAAGCCATCACATACTTCACCGGCAACTTCGGTCATCTTCTCGCCAACTCCAGCTAAGAAAATTTTTGGTGTTCCAAAGTTTCCGAGATCGCCCTTGTCTGGAGTGAAGAAAGGAGTCATCAGAGTGTGGGTGTAAAAGTCTCCGCGGAAATCCAACTTGGTTCCATTTTGCCAACAATCCCAAATGGCGCGAATAGCAAGAATCATCTCGCGCATACGTGCAGCGGGGTGGCTCCACTCCATGGAGAATCGCTTTTCAATGTGAGGCTTAATTTGGCTACCAAGTCCCAACATGAATCGGCCCTGGGAGTAGCTCTGTAAGTCCCAACCAATATTGGCCAGAGTCATGGGGTTTCTTGCGAAAGCAACGGCAATAGAAGTACCAAGTTCAAGAGTCTTCGTGTGCTCTGCGCCAATGAGAAGAGGAAAGAAAGGATCATGGGCAGTTTCTGCTGTCCATGCACCGGAGTAACCGGCAGCCTCTAGCTCTTGAGCTGCTCCGGGAACTTTTGTGAGGTCTGAACCAAGTCCGCCGTCTACCTTCATGTCAATCTCCTGACTGTTGGTCTCGCAAGAACTGCTCAACCTCTGCTGCTAATTCATCCACTGTAGGGATGGGAACATCATCTGGGGAAGTTGAGCCCATCTCGCCGTGAAGGGAATCGTAGGCCTCTTCCAATTTGCCCAACATCTCTTGATGTTCAGGATTGTTGTTGACCAACTGATCGAGGCGCTCACGTTGTACCCCTGACTCTCTCCGCAGTGAAGAAGTATCGATGCTGAGCCCGCTTTCCAGACACACCATGTCTATAAGCGCAGCACTCGCCAGCGGATACGCCATAGTGGACACGTAGTGGGGCACTTGGGCCCAAATGGCCATCGCTGGAATTCCCACATTGTGCATCGCATGCTCAAGAACGGCCTCTACTCCGGCCGGCACATCCATGGTGCTCTTTGTAAACGAGAGACGCTCGGCAATGTGGGCATCGGGAGAAGTAGACGTGAGCCCAACAGGGCGCGTATGGGGAGCACCAAATGGGTAAGCACCCATTCCAATCATCTTGGTGACGCCCATTTCTTTGGCGAGTGCCGCCACTGTGCGACAGAAGAATTGCCATTGGGTATCTGGCTCCGGACCAGAGAGCAGCAGGACATCGTTTCCGCTTGTGTCTTTGCCCACTTTGATGTGGGGCACACTCCACACAATTTGAGAGTTCACCCCGTTACGTAATTCCATGATTGGCCTACGTGCTCGGTAATCCATGAAAGTGTCTGAATCGAACTCCACCAACATGTTGGCGTCGGTTTCTTTTACAACATGTTCCATTGCCGCAGCTGCAGCGCCACTTGCATCGATCCAGCCGGTCAGCATGGCAACTAGTACTGGTGATTGAAGTTTTGGCAACTCTCCGTTGACAGAAAAGGGGAGGCCGTTTGCGTTATTCATTTGAGCTGTTGAAGAAGAGAGATGGCCTTTTGTGCCGCACCATCAACTTGCAGCTTGAAGTGTTCAAATTCAGCAGGGTCACGATCGCCTAATGCGCCACCGATGTATCGGGCGTACACGCCTTCAATAATGCAGGCCAGTTTCCAATAGGCAAATGCAACATAAAAATCAAGTTGAGATATATCACGGCCAGATTTCTCGGCATATCGACGAGCTAGATCTGAGCGATTTAAAAATCCAGGTGCAGTGTTCACGCTATTTGACCATGCGCTTGCATCGTCATTGGGGCCTGTCCAGTAGACCATGAGCAATCCGAGATCTGCCATTGGGTCCCCGAGTGTGCAAATTTCCCAGTCAAGCACTGCGATGACATTTCCGTCTTTGTCCACCATGGTGTTGTCGAGGCGATAGTCACCATGAACAAGCGTTGCCGCTCCTTGTTCTGGAATGCGCTTCATGAGTTCCTCATACACATAGTCAACGTCGGGAAGATCACGTGTACGTTGCTCCATGATGTTTTGGTGCCAACGCTTTAATTGGCGAGCAATGTAGCCATCATGTTTTCCAAGATCGTCAAGGCCTGCATCTTTTAAATTGACTGCATGGATGGCCGCCATCGTGTCCACAATTGATTCACTGGCCCGTTTGCAGCCGGACTCACCGAGAACTTGAGATGCGGTGTCTTTGTCTCGAATCACATATCCATCGACAAACTTCATGACATAGAAGGGAAGTTCGTTGACGGCTTCTTCAGTGCATAAACCAAGGGCAGGAGCCACCGGTACATCTGTATGAGCGAGGCCAGCAATGATGCGATGTTCTCTGCGCATATCGTGTGCGCTTGCAAGGCGGTGTCCGAGTGGCGGACGGCGAAGTACAAATGCATTACCTGCAGCGTCGTCAACTTTGAATGTGAGGTTGGAGTGACCCCCGGCAATTTGGGTGTAGGAGAAAGGCGCAGTGGCTCCGGGGATATTGGCCACGAGCCACCCTTCAACATTTTCACTGATACCGAGAGGAAGAGTCACGCCTCAAAAACTACCTGTATCGTGCCCACATGGCCCTAGACGTCACAGATGCCACGTTTCAGCAAGAGGTTGTGGAGCGGTCAAAGACCACTCCTGTCATCGTTGACTTCTGGGCTCCGTGGTGCGGACCCTGCAAAACGCTGACCCCCATCTTGGAGCGAAATACAGAGGCAACCGGAGGCCAAGTGGTTCTGGCCAAAATCAATGTGGACGAGAACCCCCAAGTGGCCCAAGCATTTCAGGTGCAATCCATTCCTGCAGTATTTGTCATTAAGAATGGTCAGATTGTGCGCAACTTTATGGGTGCTCAGTCAGATCATTATGTTCAGCAGCTTGTGCAACAGCTGTTGCCAGATCCAACGCAGCAGCGAGTGAACGAATTACT
>JALRGJ010000152.1 GCA_023253435.1 Ilumatobacteraceae bacterium
CGTTCAGTTTCGAATACATATAGAGGGAATGTTCCTAGAACTGAACAGGCATTTATTGGGAAAGTTTCTATAGATGGTTCAGATACGATAACCGATTTTCAATTGGCAGTTACAGTTGCAACTGGTTTTGCAATTGCGGAGTCAGATAAAATCAGTTTAAGCGGGGGATATTCGGGACAGCTAATTGGTAGCGTTTCTACATAATTATTTATGTTTGAGATTGGAGCGGGTGACGGGAATCGAACCCGCATAATCAGCTTGGAAGGCTGAGATTCTAGCCATTGAACTACACCCGCGTATGTGGGCTACATCTTACTCGCGTGAAGTTGGAGGGGCTACTTCCTCATCAACAATCCTTGAGGCGAAGTAGCTCATGCGCTCCATGTTGCCCGCCTGAGGGGCACAACTACGGCCCAAGTACTATGGGAATTCGCATGTTAAGACGCCTACTTTCTGAATCGTTAGGCAAATACAAGAAGCTTCTATTCATAGTGGTGGTCTTCCAGGCCCTTCAGTCACTTGCGGGGCTCTACTTACCCACACTTAACTCAGACATCATTAATAACGGCGTCATTGGGAAGCGAGATCCCATCACACAACTGCCTAATTCTGACGTTCCATATATATGGCGCATGGGTGCACTGATGTTGTTCGTCACTTTTTGTCAGTTAATCCTTTCTGTGTTTGCGGTGTACTACGGATCCCGGGTGGCAATGGGTTTTGGCAAAGACACACGTCATAAGTTGTTTCACCAAGTAAATGATTTCTCTTCCCGCGAAGTAGCCAAGTTTGGGGCACCTTCACTTATCACCAGAATTACAAATGACGTGCAACAAGTACAGATGCTTATTTTGATGACCTGCACTCTGATTATTGCGGCTCCGTTTACTGCTATCGGTGGAGTTTTTTTAGCAATGCACCAAGACCTTGGGTTATCGCCAATTCTCTTGGTGTCAATTCCTCTGTTAGCCGTAATCCTTGGTGTGATTGTGGGGAGTATGGTTCCCACCTTCAGAAAAATGCAGGAACTCATTGACCGCATAAATGAGATTTTGCGTGAGCAACTCACCGGTATTCGGGTTGTTCGCGCATTTGTGCGCGAACCAGAAGAAACAGAGCGTTTTGCGGTAGCAAATGATGCACTAACCCTCACTGCGTTGCGTGGTGGGCGATTGCAGGCACTCATGTTTCCTACGGCAACATTGATTGTTAATTTCTCCAGTGTTGCGGTTGTGTGGTTTGGTGCAGATCGAATCAGTCAAGGGTTGATGAAGCCAGGTGCGCTGATCGCATTTCTTACATATCTCACTCAGATTCTTATGTCTGTGATGATGACGACTTGGATGGCGGCATTAATTCCGCGAGCTGCGGTGAGCGCAGAGAGAATCACCGAAGTTCTAGACACTCCAACATCGGTGGAGATAGATCCACAAGGTGTGACAGATGATGGAGTTTCCCAACGTGCCCATCTTGAGTTTCGAAATGTGAGTTTTCGGTATCCGGGAGCTGAGTTCCCTGTTCTTTCGCAGATCTCCTTCTCAGTTCAGCCTGGACAAACTCTCGCCGTCATCGGAAGCACTGGCTCCGGAAAAACAACGTTGGTGAATCTCATTCCACGGCTCTTTGACGCCACAGAGGGGTCAGTGTTAGTGGACAACTTTGATGTTCGCTCTCTCGCTCCGGAAGCGCTCTGGAACCGCGTAGGCATAGTTCCTCAAAAGCCATATCTCTTCTCTGGAACCGTTGCATCAAACCTCCAATATGGCAAAGAAGACGCTTCTGAAGAGGAAATGTGGGCCGCATTACGTATTGCGCAAGCTGAAGATTTTGTGCGTGCGATGCCAGAAGGATTGCATGCGCAAATCACTCAAGGCGGGGCAAATGTCTCTGGCGGTCAACGTCAACGCTTGGCAATTGCAAGAGCATTAATCAGGCATCCAGAGATCTATTTATTCGATGATTCTTTTTCCGCATTAGATCTTGCAACCGATGCACAATTACGAGCTGCATTAGCGCCACACATTCGGGACTCCGTGGTTGTTGTGGTGGCACAGAGAGTGTCCACTATCAAAGATGCCGATCAGATCTTGGTGCTTGAAGATGGAGAATGTATGGGGCTTGGCACCCATGACGATTTATTGCGTGATTGCGCCACATATCAAGAGATAGTGGCTTCACAGGCTTCAGTACAAGAGGGCGTGTGATGGCCGACAAAAAAGGACCCAAAGGGCTTCCAGGCTCAGAACTGCGCAACACTCGAATGCATTCAGTGGGTATGCCTGTTGAGAAATCCGAAAACTTTGCAGAGACTTCTCGGCGACTCATGGGATTAATGGCCGGGGAAAAACTGCGCGTAGTGAGCATCTTGATTCTCGCTATCACTAGCGTTGGTCTTGTTGTTTCAGGACCTCGAGTTCTCGGGCATGCAACAAATATTTTGTATTCCGGGCTGCGTCCGCAACCCGGCGGTTTGCCTCCAACGGGTGTCAACTTTGATGCCCTCCATAACACCCTTATTGCCGCGGTGATTGTGTATCTGCTTTCGTTTGTATTGGCTTATTTGCAAACGTTCATGCTTGCCGGTGTTGTACAGCGCACAATGCAAGTACTGCGCGAAGACATAGAAGCCAAGATTCATCGGTTACCACTGCGTTACATAGATGGTCAGTCTCGTGGAGATCTCCTGAGTCGAGTCACGAATGACATTGACAATATTTCTCAGAGCTTGCAACAGTCGCTAAGTCAACTCATCACATCACTGCTCACGATTATTGGGGTGGTCATCATGATGGTTGTTCTTTCGCCTCTACTGGCCTTGATTGCGATCGTCACAGTTCCCATCTCGGTTGTGTCAATGAAGCAAATTGCTAATCGATCAAAGAAACGATTTATTGCTCAATGGAATTACACCGGACAATTGAATGGACTAATTGAAGAAACGTTCACAGGCCATGCAATTGTCAAAACATTCGGAAAGCAAAAAGAGGTGGAAGACAGATTTGCTGCCACCAATGAAAAATTGTTTGATGCTGGGTTTCACGCTCAATTTATGTCCGGCTCAATTCAGCCAACCATGATGTTTATAGGAAGTTTGAACTATGTCGCCATTGCAGTGGTTGGAGGGGTGCGAGTTGCATCTCGCGCGATGGGTCTTGGTGATGTGCAGGCGTTCATTCAGTACGCACGTCAATTCACTCAGCCATTGACGCAAACAGCATCAATGATGAATGTATTGCAGTCGGGTGTTGCCTCCGCAGAACGAGTTTTTGAAGTCCTTGATGCTGAAGAAGAAAGTAGTGAGCCTGCGCGAAAAGAGGCATTAACGGTACGAGGGCGAATTGAGTTCGATCATGTGTCTTTTTCGTATCGGCCTGATAGGCCCCTTATTGAGAATTTG
>JALRGJ010000153.1 GCA_023253435.1 Ilumatobacteraceae bacterium
ATCGAGGATTATCAGATGTCACGAATACGTGGTCTGAAAACTCTCGAGCCACCGCCCCCATTTCTGGCCTCTTGCCAGAATCTCTGTCACCACCACAACCAAAAACAACAATCGTTTTCCCTTGTGCAACTTCTTTGACAGTAGTGAGCAAAGATCTCAACGCATCTGGCGTGTGTGCGTAGTCAATCACAACACCAATTCCCAAGGAATTGGGAACCGACTGGAATCGACCAGGCACAGGCGTGAGTTCTTTGCAGCCCTTCACAACGGCCGTGCGAGGCATACCCAAACACTCTGCCGCGGTGATTGCGGCAAGCGTGTTGATGACCGTGAAGTGACCACCCATTGGAACCTCTATGCGACTACTCCGCCAGTCAAAACTGACTCGGTCAACTCCAATTGTGACTGCCTGGGCATCTTCCATTGAAAATGTCTCCATATCAATGTGCCGAGCATCGAAAAGAAGCCGCCCATGTGTGTCATCACGATTAACAACACCCTTTTTTGAAACGCTCGGTTCAAATAGTTTGGCTTTTGCAGAAAAATAATTTTCATCACTCCCATGAAAATCCAAATGGTCTCTACCAAGATTGGTGAAGACTCCTACGGCAAATTCAATTCCAGTTACTCGCCCCTGCGCTAACGCATGAGATGACACTTCCATGATCACATGTGAAATGCCAGAATCTGTCAGATCGCGCAAGGTGGCATACAGATCAATAGCTTCAGGAGTTGTCTTTTCACCCGACAAAGTTCCCATCACGTAAGTAGGAAACCCCTGAGCAGAGCAGATGCTGCCCAAGATTGAGGCAGTGCTTGTTTTGCCGTTAGTTCCAGTAACACCCACAATCGTTAGAGACTCATTAGGCCGCCCAAATATTTCTCGCGCTAACACACCAATCACTGAACGAACGTCGTCTACAACAACAAAGCACACTTCCTCACGGATCTTTTCTGGCGCCCTGTCCGAAACGATCGCTACAGCTCCCGCTGCAATTGCATCGTCGATAAATGCGTTGCCATCGAAATGCTCTCCCCGAATGCAGCAATAAACATCTCCACGTATCACTTTTCGAGAATCTTGAGTAATACCAGAGACGACACGACTGACATCACCGAGAAAACTTGCCGAAACACCTGACTGGCGAACTAGTTGTTCAACAGTGAGAAGTAGAGAGCGAGCCATTGCGATGCCTCACTAAAGAAACTAGTGGCCGGCAGGTGTTGAGCCTGCTGTACAACCAGTTCCGGTTCCTGTTGCCTCAATATTCAACTCATGCATGATGTGTGGCACAAGACGAGAAAACACAGGCGCTGCAGCGGTACCACCAAAGCGATCGCGTGAATCTGCGTTTGGTTCGTCGATGCTCACCAACATTGTGACTTCTGGGTTCTTTGCAGGAAAAAAACCAACAAACGATGCGAAGTACCTGCGATTTCCTAGTGCGTCTACATAGGTGCCGTTCGATTGAGCCTTGTATCCGGTGCCAGTTTTGCCTGCGACTTCCATTCCCTTCACTTGGGCCAAAGTTCCTGTTCCGGTACACACAACGTCGTGCATCATGTCTGCCATCACTGCTGCTGTCTCTGGTTTAACAACCTCATGAGAGCGAGCTGATTTCACTTCTTTTCGTTTGCCATTTTTGTCTAATAGCGCGCTCACAAGTTTTGGTGCAACATAAGTGCCCTTGTTGGCAACTGCATTCACAGCTGCGACCATTTGGAGCGAGGTGGCTGACATTCCATAACCGTATGACACGGTGAACTGTTCTGTACCTCGCCATTTATTTGCTGGTCGCAATTTTCCAGAACTCTCACCCGGATAATTCAGTCCGGTTTTCTGACCAAAACCAAACTTGGCAAGATAATCGTGGAGCTTCTGAGTGGAGATTTTTGACGCCATTAACAATGTTCCAATGTTGGAACTTTTGCTGAATATTGTGCGTAAATCCATATCCATTGTTGGGTGAGGCCATGCGTCGCGAATGGGATAGTTGTCAATCACTTTGATGCCGGGGACTTTGATCACCGTCTCTGGAGTTGCCACTCCCTCGTTTACCGCTGCACTCAAACTGAAGACCTTGGACACCGAGCCAGGCTCGAATGCCTCTACCGCAGCAAAGTTTCCTGTTGCCACAATCGCTGCACCCTCGGCGTTACGTCGCACGTTGGACATTGAATAGATTTCGCCAGTTTTAGAATTCATCACAATTGCAGTTCCACCCTTGGCCCCAAGTTGTCCAACCCTGTCAAGAAGTGCGGAGTCTGTGTGGAACTGAATGTTTTTATCGAGAGTAAGAACCATGTCATCACCTGGCACGGGAGCAGCAGTTGTCTTACCTGCGCCGGCGATAGTGCGTCCGCGTTTGTCAACTTCGCGAATAATTTTTCCGTCTTGCCCCGTCAATGTTTTGTTGTAGTGCAATTCAAGGCCAGAAGTTCCTAGTCCATCGGGATCAGTTTTTCCGATGACGTTCTGAGCAACTCCACCCTCTACTTCACGCACAGGCTCCGTATACGAATAGATACCTGTCAGACCAAGTTGAAGCACTGTTTGCGCACGCACCTCATCTAATTCACGTGCAACATAATGAAATTTTGATCCAGGCTTTGCAAACTGCTCTGCCATCTTTGCTTCTTGTTCAGGTGTCAGTGCAAGAACCGCAGCAAGTGAACGAGCAGTGCCAATGGGGTCTGTAATTTCTCGCGGGTCGGCATAAATAGTGGTACTTGGAACTGAGAGGGCTAACTCATTGCCGTTTCTATCAAAGATGACGCCGCGCGATGCTCGCACGGTGTTGATACGAGTGCGCTGATCAACACTGGCGGCTAGATATTTTCCGCGTTGCACTGTCTGCAATTGCACCACGCGTAAGCCCGTCACCACGAGGACAAATATCAAAATCAAAAATGTCCAACGCAATCTGTTCTTTACTCGTTGGTGTGCATCAACCGATGAAATTTTGTGGCCGCGAAGCGACGCATCTACTTCTCCAAAAAAAGCATTTCTCAGGCCGGTGAGTGATGCAGTGACTACCGACTTCAGCAAACTTTCAAATGGACTCGGTGCTATTGGTCGTGAAGATATTTGTGATCGTGCACGAGTGGACTGGCGAATCGGAGTACCGGTGGAGTGACCGTCCGATGCGCGACGTGAAGTTGTACGTGGTGCATGTGAGCGCGAATGAGCCGAACTGGAACGCGACCGTGAAGAACTCGCACGTTTCTGAGAGCCAGATGTTCGAGAACCTGAGGAAGTTGTGCGTGGCCTAGAGCTATTGGAGCGCGAGGCAGAGGTGCCTGTGCGAGAACGCGATGACGGAGCGGCGTGTGACCGACTACCTCTCTTCAACGAC
>JALRGJ010000154.1 GCA_023253435.1 Ilumatobacteraceae bacterium
CAAGACTTCTGCCACCTTCTCCGTAGTAAAAGTTGATGATGTCTTGCCAGGTGTAGTTCAACTTTGTCGCATACCCCAGAGCGCCGTACTGGCTCATGCCACGCCCATGACCATTTCCGTGACCCCGAACAATGATTCCAAGCGGGGGCAAGACATCTGCTTCAGCCCGATGAGAGGAGAGTGCAAACGGAATACTGCCTCCGAAAATTGCAAGGGCAGCGAGGAGGGAAATGCGCGCTCTCATGGGGTTACACGCTAGGTGGTCTCCATCTCCTGGTGGTGGCGCTCAATAGTCTCTCGCTCTTGTATTGCAACGCCTATTAATACAAGGGCCATCCCAAGTAGGTCGAGAGTGCTCGGTGTTTGATCGAGAAAAAGAAATCCGGCAATTGCAGCACAGACGGGAAGTAGAGCAAGCATGACGGAGAAGCGCCTGATGGGGATGCGTCGCATTGTGGTTTGATCTATTCCATAGCCAATTGCGTTGGAGAGTGCACCAACGGCAATACAAAGAAGAATGATTCGCAGACTGCTGAAGGCTTGAGATGCGTCACTTAGTCCAAATGGTGTGATCACAAAACCGCCAACAAGTAGGCCAATGCCAAGACCTGCAACGCCTCTATCGCCCAGGGCAACTTTGGACCCAACAACGATGTATCCGGCCCACATCACAGAGGCCATCAGAATAAAGAGCAGTCCGAGTGGCTCACTTCCTAGTTCCACGCCACCAAGTACCGCCACACCCACAGCAGCGAGAAGAAGAGCTGCGGTGTTACGTGCAGTTTTTGTACGCAGTGCCGCCACCGTGATGGGACCGATGAATTCAATAGTGACGCCTTTGCCAAGGGGGAGTCGTTCAATGGCGAGATAAAAAGTGAGGTTCATGCTTGCTGTGAATATGCCAAAGATGCAAGCCCACATCAGATCATGACGAGTCCACGGAGCATGCTCTCGACGAAGTGAGAAGGCGTACAAAATGACGCCAGCGCTTAATACTCTGAGCCAGGCAACGGTGGAAGGTGACAATTCATCAAACAGGTTCACCGCAATAACAGCACCTGCATACTGTGCCATTGCAGACACAACGAAAAATGCTTCCGCTGGAGCAGCATGAATAATGCGTTCGCTACGAGAAGACATGGATATCGACCTTACTGAGGTCGAGTGACAGTGATTGGTTTAATCAAAAAGATCGGGATCTGTTTTGCAGATCTCTTGCCACAACGGCTGGAAGTGCATCCAGCCAGTGATTGCATTTCCGGCATTCTCACGCGTGTACACAGCAGATTCGTGAGGAATGTGCTTGGGTGTACCCGCAGCCATTGCTGCAAGTTGAGCTTGTGCGCAGCGCTCAAAACACACAAACCAGAAGACGGCTTCGTCAACGCTTGAGCCCACAGTGAAGTGTCCATGGTTTTGGTGGATGGCAGCGCGGTAGTTGCCAAATGCTTTTGCAAAGTCGTGACCAGCCTGCTCTTCAAAAACAACCGCTCCACCATGATCCGCAATCACCACGTTGTTCTCGTAGAAGGCGCACGAGTCTTGAGTCAGTGGATCTAATTGAATGCCAAGTGAACTAAATGCTTTGCCGTACACGGAGTGTGCGTGTGCCGCGGCAATAACATCTGGACGTGCCGCGTGCACTGCTGCATGCAATACATATGCAGCACGATTCACGCTGTGCTTTCCGTACACAACTTCTCCATGATGATTAACGAGAATGAGGTCAGACACTTTCATGTGGCGGAATGACAAACCCAAAGGATTCACCCAGAAGTAATCGGGGAACTCTGGGTCACGCACAGTGATGTGGCCGGCTACACCTTCACCAAATCCGAATCGACCAAAAATGCGCAGCGCTCCAGCAAGACGTTGCTTGCGATGAAGGCGCTCTTCCTCAACAGTGGCTTTTGGTGCAAGGTCTTCAAAACCAATCGTGGTGACTTCTTTTGGAGTCAAGGGAATTCCATCAATCATGGGGACACCCTGGGCGGTGGTGGATGAACTTGAAGGAGCATCTGGAGCAATGGTCATGGCCTCACAATAGGACAGAATGACCAATGTGGAAATACACGAAATTCGCCCAGACCATATGGCGCCTCCAGCAGCCAACTACGCCCATGCGGTGAAAGTAGAGGGCCCGAAGAGTTTTATCTTTACCTCCGGTGTTGTTCCCACCATGCCTGATGGCACCGTTCCTTCCTCGATTGAAGGGCAGGCGAGGGTGGTGTGGGCAAACATCATGGAGAGGTTGCGTGCGGGCGACATGACCATTTCACACATTGCGAGCATCACCACTTATGTGGTGATGAGTGATCAACTGAAAGAACAGCTAGCCCTGGTGATGGCGGTGCGAGATGAGGTGCTCGGGGGCCATCGGGCGGCTAGCACATTGGTCACAGTGCCTGCTTTGGCCCGCGCAGAATGGCTCATGGAGATCAGTGTGGTGGCTGCCAAATAGGTGTGGGCTAGGTAGGTAGAGACATACCGCCGTACCATTGACCCCTATGGCTGATGAAGTGAAGCGGACCGATTCCGGAATTGAGATTGCCCCCCTCTACTCCCACGAAAATCTAAACGGATGGGACCCCACCTCCCAGTTGGGCACTCCCGGCACACCTCCTTACACCCGCGGCGTGTATCCCACCATGTACCGGGGCAAGTTATGGACAATGCGTCAGTACGCAGGCTTTGGAACAGCTGAATCCACAAACGAGCGCTTCAAGTTTTTGTTGCAGGCGGGTCAGACAGGTTTGTCTTGTGCATTCGACCTCCCTACACAAATGGGATACGACTCAGATCATCCACGAAGCGAAGGCGAGATTGGAAAAGTTGGAGTTGCCATTGACACCCTCGATGACATGCGTCTTCTCCTGAAAGACCTTCCTCTCGACAAAGTCTCCACCTCGATGACCATTAACTCAACGGCTGCAATCTTGCTGTTGATGTATGAATTGGTTGCCGAAGAGCAAGGTGTTCCAGCAAGTGCAATTAGCGGAACTATTCAAAACGATCTTCTGAAGGAATACATCGCCCGTGGTACCTATGTGTACCCACCACGACCATCAATGCGAGTCATCACCGACATCTTTGGTTATTGCTCGCAAAATGTTCCAAAGTGGAACACCATCTCAATTTCTGGTTACCACATTCGTGAGGCAGGAAGTACTGCTGTACAAGAGATTGCGTTTACTTTGGCCAATGCCATCGCATACGTGCAGGCCGCAGTTGATGCTGGTCTCGATGTTGATGATTTTGCACCACGTTTGTCTTTCTTCTGGAATGGTCACAACAACTTCTTTGAAGAAGTT
>JALRGJ010000155.1 GCA_023253435.1 Ilumatobacteraceae bacterium
AGTTGCTCGTTGTAAGCACGAAAATCATGAACATTATGTGCCTCTCAATTGAACTTTTGCCCTACTTGGATATGTTGTCCAACAAGTCGGCTACTGTGGCGTCATGTCACGACATCCCTTTCAACGCTCACTACTGACTCTTGCTGCAGTGGGGCTCCTTGCCACCACCGTTGCAGCGTGTGGATCAAAATCTGAAGACTCCATGGGGTATTCCACCTCCGGACGTCAGCGCAATGCGGCTCTTACATCGTCCCAAACCCGCACTGCCAACACAGTTTCTCTCGACATGGGTTTGTACTCCTCTATTGCATTAGATGAAACAGGCTCAATTCGAACCTGGGGCTACGAAGAGGTAGGGCAAAATGAAGTGCCACCACTTCGAGATGGTGGAACCAAGTTCACCACCATCAACAGCGGTGGATTCCATACTCTGGCGCTCGATGATTTAGGTCAGATGTATGCATGGGGCTATAACGGCTTTGGAGAAATCAACATTCCAAAGTTGCAAGGCACAGCCACCAAATTCACCACTCTTGCTGGTGGTCTATTTCAGTCGCTTGCACTCGATGATCTCGGTCAAATGTATTTGTGGGGGTCTAACTACTTTGGAGAAAATGATATCCCTGCACTGCGTGATGGTGGTACAAAGTTCACCTCAATCGCCTCAGGAAGTTGGCACAACCTTGCAATTGATGATGTCGGAAATCTGTATGCCTGGGGCTCCAATGAGTACGGCGAACTTGACATACCCAAATTGGAATCAGGTGCTACACGGTTCACGTCCGTTGCGGCAGGATTTTTCCATTCGCTTGCACTCGATGATCTAGGAAACATGTACACCTGGGGTTACAACCCACATGGTCAGGCGACAGTCCCCGCTCTAAAAGAAGGTGGCACAAAATTCACATACATTCAGGCCAGTGAATTGGCATCGGCTGCACTTGATGATGCAGGCAATGCATACATCATGAGCAACATTTCAATAACGATGAGTGCAATACCTGAGCTCACAAACGGCGGAACAAAATTCGTTTCTATTAATACTGGCTATGCCTCCGCAAACGCTCTTGATGACAAGGGAAACATTTATGGCTGGGGCGAATCAATGTTTGGCGAGTTGAATACGCCTGATGCACTTACTTATGTTGTGCCCGCCATGCCGATTGCCATGGGAGGTTCACAGTCATACGGAATTCATGAAGATGGCTACATCGTAAAATTCGATGGCAGTAGCGATGGCTGGGCATACCCAGCGGAGTCAAACTTTGTGTCCATTGCTGCAGGCAGTCGCCACGGTTTGGCAATCGATACAAGTGGTTATGTCACGGCCTGGGGCGATGGATTTGCCGGACAGACAAGTGTTCCTGAGGGGCTCACCAATGTGGTGCAAGTTGCCGCAGGTTACGCATACTCTGCAGCACTTCGCTCTGACGGAAGCGTTGTTGAATGGGGCTCTCACACTGCACCGAAAGGAAAAATGATTGACATGCCCGATTCCCTGCCGGCGCTTTCAGCTATCGCAGGAGGTCTGACCCACATACTGGGCCTGACACGCACAGGAAGTGTTGTGGGATGGGGCAATAACGATTTAGATAAAGCCACACCACCAGAACTCACCGACGTGATCTCTATTGCTGCTAACTCAACATGCTCTGCAGCACTGAAATCTGATGGTTCCATTGTGTATTGGGGCGGTTGCCTCGAAGCTATTACTGCAACCGACAACGTAAAAGATGCCACCGACATTGTGCTCACGGACTACAGCGCCGTTGTACTGAAAGGTGATGGCTCCATCCAGACATGGGGCGAAGGCAATGACTGGACTCAAATATTGAATGCACCAGAAACTGGCGAGTACATGGCCTTATCCGCAGGTCATGGCGCAGTCATGGCTGTCACCGCCACCGGTGATGTGGTGACATGGGGATACAACATGGGTTACCCCATCACCATCCCCTCAACATTTGGAGGTCTCGATCCTGAAGAGGGCGAAGATTGCGGCGACTGCGAATACCCCGATCCAGCAATGTTCACCGATGAGATGTTGATGGAACTCGGAAAGCAAATTCGCGGCCTACTTTCAGACGCACAATTAGCAGTATTCGTCAAAGCTTTGGGAGGCACCTACAGTTCCACAATGACACCCGAGGAGATTGACAAGTTGATTAAGGCTGCTAGTGAGGCAGAAAGAACTGCAGCACTAGCGGTGATTAATCAGCAGGTCACCCCTCTTACCGAGGTAAAGACTGCAGAGCTCCCTGCAAGTCAGAGCCCGTTGACCAAAGTGGGAACCAAGATCACCACAAAGCAAGCCGTCAGGATGCTTGGGCTAAAGAAAGCCACAAAAGTGAGCTTTGTTGTGCCCAAGAAGAAGTCGGCATCTTGTGCGGTCACCAAATCTGCGGTCACCACATCTGCTGCCGGCACGTGCAATGTTCAGGTGAAGTACACCCAGAAGAAGAAGGTGAAGAAGTCAATCCTCACGCTTGTGATTGGCTGACCTCTCCAATAAAAATCCCCCGGTCCTTTTGGGCTGGGGGATTTTTCATTTCTATGCTTCCCGAGTCATGTACTGTGGCGTCATGGCAACAGGAAAATGTTTATGCGGTGCAGTTACTTTTGAGACAAGCGGCGATCCCATCGCCACAGCAGTGTGTCATTGCGATCACTGCCAGCGTCAAAGTGGCGGAGCGTTCTCAGTGAACGTTGTGATGCACGAATCACAGCTAAAAATCAACGGCGAATTACGGACGTATGAAGAACGCGGTGAAAACAATGACGATGTTTATGTTCGTCGCAAATTCTGCCCTACATGTGGATCACCCGTAGTCTCTGAACTTGCAAAAACTGCCGGTGTCTTGGCGGTAAAAGCAGGATTACTTGACGACCGCTCTGGAGTGAAGCCAACAGTGGAAGTGTGGTGTGTAGACCGTCAACCTTGGGTATCTCTACCTGGTATGGCAGTGTCACTCGACCGCGAATAACTCTTGTGTCTGCAAACACAGGCAGACACAAAAACTGATTCATTGTGTCAGACAGCAAAAGTCCCGGTCTCTGTTTCCAGATTCCGGGACTGTGATGCTTGGCTTACCCTACTGAGATGCAAACCACTTGGTGGCGGGGGCAGGATTTGAACCTGCGACCTTCGGGTTATGAGCCCGACGAGCTACCGGGCTGCTCCACCCCGCGTCGTGGAGCGAAGTGTATCGGCGGATCGGGTGTCCCCAACCCCGCCGCGTAGGACGGACCGACGCTCGCGTTCGCAGGCAGCGCGCACGTGGCAACCCCCGAAATGGTCGTTCACCA
>JALRGJ010000156.1 GCA_023253435.1 Ilumatobacteraceae bacterium
CGATTCATCGACAAACAAACTCCAGACACATTTTCTCTCAAGAATTCGGGCGATGTGTCTCACGCCATCATGCGCGCATTTGCCACTCAGTTCTTAAATGAGGTGCAAGACGTTACAAAATCATGGGCTAAAAAGTCGCTGGAAGACATCGCTGCAACTTTGAGTGAGTCATTTAAGTCTGGCAAGCCCGAGTACACCCTGGGTGTGTATACCAAAGATGGGGGACACGCCATCTTGCCCTATGCGATTGAGTCACCATCCCAAGACATTCTTCATGTGAAGGTGTACGACTCAAACTGGCCTGGCAAAGATCGCTACGTGGAGTTCAACCTAAAAACAAAAGAGTGGAAGTTTGCTTTTGCTGGTCAGAATCCAGAGTCTGATATGGCGGCGTGGTCTGGCAAAGCAGGCGATATTGACATCACACCACTTGAATCACGCAAAACCGGAACATGCCCTTTCTGTAAGGGAAATTCCAACGTCACTAATTCTCTCTTGCTTGTTCGGTCTGCGCTTCCTGACTGGTCTATTGAATCTGCAGACGGAAAACTTACGGCTGACACACGAGTGGTAGGAAACAGTTCAGTCCGTCCGTTGCGTGCAAGTGGCACAGTTGGGGCCACTGGTTCAACTTCCAATGCGCCTACTGACTATGTGGTCTCTACTCAATTGGGTACAAAAGGCGTGACTATGAAACTGGGCTCATCGGCCCGCGTTGTCAGCATCACCCCCGAGTCTGTGATTGAAGTGTCTGCGCCAGAGGGTGCAGTAACAAACGCAATCACATTGACCGATCAATCGGCTGCGGTGGATGACCCGAAGGTGGTGCTCACACTTGCCCGTGAAAACTTGGTAGCTACCTCTGCCGGAGCACAAAACGTGGTGAGCGCAACTCCTACCGCCGTTGCAGTTTCAGTGGTTGCAGCCGATGGTACGCCCGTTAAAACTTCTGCAACGTCATCTACCCCTGCCATCGAAGTTCGTACTAGTGAGGCCGCTGGTGTTGATCCAAATGTGAAGTACCAAGTGGTTACTCAGGTAACTGAAACCAAACTTGAAAAGAAAGTGGTGCTGAACACAGGTGAAGTTGTCAAGACAACGGAGACCGGTGTCCTGGAGGCCAAAAAGCCAGAAGTTGAGCTTGCTCCAACATTGGTTGCACCACCAGTGAAACAAGGTCTTCCCGATGCTGAAGTTCGAGACCTTTCCGCATTTGCTGCAATTCCCGCACCAGAAACCACTCCAGCAGCTGAAGAACTCACATCTTTGGCCCCACCCGATTCATCTTCTGGGCTTACCAATGCAGATGCATTTGTTCCTGGTTCACAAATCACCGTGAAGTACTCGGGCTTTAAGCCACTTGAGTGGGTGCAACTGATTGTGATGTCAACTCCTCGGGTCCTAGCAACTCAACGCGCAGATGCCGACGGAAACATTGTGCTGCAAGGGTCTTTACCCCCAGATCTTGAGGAAGGCTCACATTCACTTGTGGTGTATCAGCCCTCCACCAAAAAGGGATACAAGCAATCTTTAGTAAATGCTGCCAAGCCAAAGATTGTTTCAACAACAACTGTGCCTCCTACCACCACATTGCCTCCCACCACTACAACGGTGAAGCCAACGACAACCACAACCACTACGACAACGACTGTGCCCACCACAACTACGTCAACTGTGGCTCCTTATTTCAACGCGCCCACAAACCTTTCTGCATCAATGAGTGGTTCAGATCTCATTTTGTCGTGGCAACCAGGTGCAACCAGTAATACATCACCGTATTTGTGGTCACTGACGTGGTACGAGATGGATACCGGTGAACCCACTGGCGGATGGGGTATCTGGACATATGCCAATGTCACCACCGCCACCATTCCCTATAGCGGAACTTCTGATTACGGCAATATGCGCCTCACAGTGAAGGCCGGTACCGGAGAATGTGTGGGCGTTGGTTCGGGTAGTTGTTTGTACGGCCCTGAGGGAACACTTGATTTCACGGTTCCCGGTACGAACACCACCACAACAACTTCTACTTCCACAACAACAACAATTCCTGGACCAAGTTTCAATAGTTATTCACTAGGAACTCCTGAAAATCTTGTGGCAATCCCCACCGGAGAGGGGACAGGCGGTGTGACGTTGCATGTGTATTGGGACGCATCTCAAAACGGCAACATTTCCGCAGAGTCTTATGATGTGTACTACAAGCCGGTGTCTGCCTCAACGGGTCTGATGTTAAACACAGTGAATGCCGGAACGTATTTTGGTATCCCCAATCTCAATGAGGAAACAACCTATGAGGTCAAGGTAGTTGCGCGTAACGACACGTACTCCACTACTTCACTCTCAAGTCCAGTGGTAACAGCTCGGGCACATGCGCAATTCAACCCAACATCTGGTCAAGGTTTACACACCGCGGTGTACAACCTGTCTCAGGCAGAGTTCTTAAACCCTTTCAACTTGCAGTATTCAGATTCAGGAAGAACCAAGTGTTTAGGTGCAAACACGTTTACTTCATATATTGAGAAATCGTGGGGCTACGGAGCCATTGAAGACTGTGCGGCTACTCCGTCCTATCAGAGATATGGAACGGCAGGAAACTCCAGCACTGCCTACACAGTGAGCAGCTACGGGGACTACAACCTTGTGCATTACTCGGGCTTCATCACAATTCCAGGCACCGCTGGCACAAACAAAACTGTTCGATTCCATAACAGAAGTGATGATGGCTTCCGCTTGATTATTGGTGGGAATGTCATTATCGATGACCCCAACATCAAGGCGTGGTCTGGGCTTACGGGAACTGCCTCTTTGCAGGCAGGAATACCACTACCTATTGACGTGTGGTTCTTTGAATACGAAGAAAATGCAAGCGCATATCTGTACTGGGATATGCCAGGTGTGCCAACGCAGATCATTCCGCCGTCTGCATTCTCATTATCAAAGCCAATTCTGACTACAACTACTCCAGGCAATGGTTCAGTTGCTCTCTCATGGATGCCCGCCACTCATTCAGGCAACAAGTACCACGTGGAATGGTCCACGGATCCTAACTTCCAAGCACAAAGCACAAACTCGTATGAAACGAGTTCCACTAATTACACCGTTACTGGTTTAACGAGTGGTTCCACATACTACTTCCGAGTGAAGGGCTGGAGTGACACTGGCTCTACGGCGTATGGTACGACCCAATTCAGCAACGTCTTGTCTAGCACCGCACCACTCACAGTCTCTGCAACCACCGTAGGAAACCAGACTGTCACTTTTTCGTGGAATTCATTTAGCCACTCCGGTGATGTGTACC
>JALRGJ010000157.1 GCA_023253435.1 Ilumatobacteraceae bacterium
CATCTGGTCGATGGGCAATGGTTCATGCTGGTGCGTCGGGAGTGGGTACCGCAGGAATTCAAATTGCAAAAGCTATTGGTGCGCGCATCATTGTCACTTGCTCTGGCGGAAAAGTGCAGTCATGCAAAGACCTTGGTGCAGATGTGGTCGTTGACTATGGCTCTCAAGATTTTGTGGAAGAAGTTGCCAAAGCAACATCCGGCAAAGGAGTCGATGTCATTCTCGATGTCATTGGCGGAGACTATGTAGAACGCAATGTTGCATCACTCGCAGTAAAAGGTCGGATTATCCAGGTGGGCGTGATGGCAGGGAAGCCAGTTCCGTTCAACGTGGGTGCGCTGCTGGCCAAGCGAGCAAGTATCACGGGAACAGTGTTGCGCGCCAGGCCACTTGACGAGAAAATTGCAATTACTCAGCAATTCATTTCGGAAATGTTGCCGCTCTTCGATGCAGGATTACTGCATCCGGTGATCGACTCTCGTTATGCAATTTCCAACATTGCTAAAGCCCATGAATACATGGCAACCAACGGCAACGTGGGCAAGATCGTTGTAGATATCGCCTAACGGTGATTAGCGCTTGGCAATTGGCGTGTAATCACGAGTGTCCACACCTGTGTACCACTGGCGAGGACGACTGATCTTTTGATCCTTGTCAGACAACAGCTCTTGCATGTGGGCCAACCAACCCACGGTGCGTGGAATGGCAAAGAGAACGGTGAACATATCTACTGGGAAGCCAAGTGCTTGATAGATAAGGCCTGAGTAGAAGTCCACATTTGGATACAGCTTGCGCTTGACAAAGTACTCGTCTTTCAAAGCAGTCTCTTCAAGCTTGAGTGCAATATCGAGCAGCGGATTTTTTCCGGTTACTTCAAATACTTCGTATGCAGTCTTCTTGATGATGGTTGCACGAGGGTCAAAGTTTTTGTACACACGGTGTCCGAAGCCCATCAACTTGGCGTCACCGTTCTTGACGCCTTCAATAAATGCAGGGACGTTATCGATGGTGCCAATTTCTGACAGCATTCGCACTACGGCCTCATTGGCGCCTCCGTGCAAGGGGCCATAGAGAGCAGAAGCCGCTGCCGATGTTGCGGTGTATGGGTCTGCATTTGCAGAACTCACAACGCGCATAGCAGTGGTGCCACAGTTTTGCTCGTGGTCGGCGTGGAGAATGAACAGAATGTCCATTGCACGAGCAAGAGTGGGATGCACTGCATAGTCGTCACCAATCTTGAACATCATGTTCAAGAAGTTTTCACCATAAGACAATGCATTGTCTGGTGATACAAAGGGGAGGCCTTGGCTAAAGCGGTAACACATTGCGGCAATGGTGGGAACTTTTGCCACTAAACGGAGAATCTGCTTATCAAGTGAGTCTTTGTCAAAAATATCTTTGGCATCGTCATAGAAAGTTCCGAGCGCCGCGGTGGCTGAGATAAACATGCCCATTGGGTGAGCGTCGTAGTGGAAGCCATCTACAAAGCGCTTACGCATGTTCTCATGAATCATTGTGTGATGAGTGACGTCGTATTGCCATTTAGCGAGTTGGTCTGCAGTGGGAAGATCTCCGTTAAGGAGCAAGTACGCGGTCTCTAGAAATGACGAGTGTTCTGCAAGTTGCTCAATGGGAATTCCCCGGTAGCGCAAAATTCCATTCTCGCCATCGAGATAGGTGATGGAGGAAGCGCATGCCGCCGTTGACAAATACGCGGGGTCATACATGAAGAGGTTGGGGTCAAGTTCTCGTAATGCTGCTGATGAGAACACGCCTCCGGTGATGGGTACCGTGACCGTCTTTCCTGATCGGTTATCGGTAATTGTGATGGTGTCAGTCATTTGGGATCCCCTATCGACGCTGACTATGTAAAGAGGGGGCTGTTTTCCCCCGCTTGTCAGGCTAGACGAACTGTTAGTGCCGCTCCCACTTTCAGGACATCATTCACCCCTTGTTCTTATAGCCAATGCCTATAAAGGGGTGTTGTCGTGTTTGCGGGAGACAAGTTTCTCGCGTTTATCGCGGAGCATGTGCAAAGCCGCACAAATCTCCATGCGTGTATCTGCTGGGTCGATGACAGCGTCGACAAAACCTCGCTCTGCCGCGATGTATGGGTTTAAGAGTCGCTCTGTGTAGTCGGCCTCAAATGCTGCACGTTCTTCGTCTGTTGCTCTTCGTTGCAAAATTGCAGCAGCTTGTCCGGCTCCCATGACGGCTAACTCGGCCCATGGCCAGGCAAGACAGAGATCGTTTCCCATCTTTTTAGAGTCCATCACGATGTATGCACCACCGTATGACTTACGCAAGATGACACATATGCGGGGAACTGTGGCACGTGCATAGGCAAAGACGAGTTGTGCACCGTGTCGAATCATTCCTCTCCACTCAAGATCCTTGCCTGGGTAGAAGCCAGGCGTATCAACGAGTGTGAGAACAGGAATATTGAAAGCATCGCAGAATGCGACAAAACGGGCAGCCTTTTGAGAGGCAGGGATGTCGAGTGTTCCGGCGAGAGCAATTGGTTGGTTGGCAACGATTCCGATGGGGTATCCCGCCATGTGGGCAAAAGCAGTCACCACATTGTTTGCCCAACGTTCTTTTAGTTCTAAGAACCCGCCATCGTCCACAATCGATTCAATGACTTTGCGCACGTCGTAGCTGCCGGTTGATGTTTGAGGGATAAGTTCACCGGCTTCAGGTGTGGGACGAGAATCTGAATCGAGAGTTTCCAGCACTGGAGGCAGTTCGTTCACGTTTTGGGGCAGATACTCGAGCAGTTCTTCCACCCACTCGGTGGCAGCTTCAAGGTGGGGCACCACTACCGATGTTGCTCCGCTCGTTTTGGCGTGGGTACTTGCTCCACCCAGTTCATCTGTAGACACTGCAATGCCGGTGAATTCAGCAACCATTGTTGGTCCAGATACGAATGCATATGACTCTTCAGTCATCACAACGAAATCGGATAACCCAATCAGAAGTGCTGGACCAGAGACGGCTGGTCCGGTGACAATGCTGATTGTAGGAACAACACCAGAGCATTCAGCGAGCGCTTTTGCTGCAGTACCCCACCCGTGCAGTGCAGCAATGCCTTCCAAAATGTCTGCGCCTGAGGATTCCATTTGTGAAACAAGGGGGAGTCCTTTG
>JALRGJ010000158.1 GCA_023253435.1 Ilumatobacteraceae bacterium
AAATGAAGCCCTTGACTAAATGTTACTGTAGTTGAATTAGTTTCTACAAACGCATATGCGGCATCGGGACCGTACTGATTCACGCCATCCACAAATACAATCAGGTTATCTGCACCTGGATCATATTGCATTGTGGTCAACGTAAATACCGTTTGACCGGATGTAGCTACCTGAATCTCATTTTGTCCGGTGTAAGCAACAAAACTGCTATTAACACCCTCAATATTGTCATAAGTGGCAATTAGTGTGTCATTGCTGTCTTTAAGAACAAATTTATACAGCTGTCCTAATGTCAACCAGATCTCATACGGCACTCGACCGGCCGAATTAAGAATGATCGGATTGGAGTTGGCCGTAATACCACTGCTGCTGCCTTATACACAAACAACAATGTGTTGTTAGAGAGCCGAACGCTGTTATTCGTAAAGAGCAGATCATCTGCCCTCACAGCAATCTGCTCTGCCAGATCAGCAGACACTTCCGCTAAGTGGGATGAAGTGACGAGTACTCCGATGCCCGCTGAGTCTCTACCGCGAACCTCCATGCGATCAATTGCTGAGAGCGCCTGCTGAACCGACAAATACCCAGCCAACACGGAAGCCGATGCATTGTCACCTGCAAACTCAGTAACAGCTTGTGCTGTACGTAGACGATCACGTCGTAGCGACCATGCAGCATCACGAACTCGGGACAGTTCTGCTACTTGGGCATCGATTGTTGCGGTATCTATATGAAGAGCATCAATTCTGGCTTCATCACCATCCGCCCAAGCATCGATGCTGTCGAGGCGGGACAAGATCTCTCCCATCAAAACTGGATGTTCATACATGGTGCGCATGCCTGCGTCGCCACGGAGCAGTTGATCTGCTTCACCAAGATGAGCAGCCATCAGAGAAATAGATTCAGCCGAGATCGCTGCATCGAGAAGTTCAAGAATCCGTGCAGGTTCAGGAGCGGTTCGTGAACCGGGGCACGACACGATTCCGATGATTCCGCACATACGACTACACCTTACTGATGCCCAAATCTGGGCTCAGTGAGACCCTTCTATCTGGCCACCATGAGCTTCAATCACAACCTGTGCCAACTCGTGGGCAATGCGAGATGCTTTTTCTTGAGTATCGGCCTCCACCATCACACGAATGAGTGGTTCTGTGCCAGATGCTCGCACAAGAACACGACCGTTCTTTCCTAACTCAGACTCAGCTGCCTGAATAGAAGAAGCCATTTCTGCAACTGGGTCTGCAACACGTTCTGAGGTTCTGACATTCAGCAAAATTTGTGGATATGTCTCCATCATGGTGACAGCTTCATCAAGAGTTGTTTTTTTACGTACCAGATAGTCCATCAAAATTAATGCCGCTAGTACTCCATCTCCTGTGGTCGCATGTGCCCGATGCACAATGTGCCCGCTTTGTTCACCACCAAGAACAAAATCAAATTCTTCAAGCGCAACCAACACATTGCGATCGCCAACAGGTGTGACAACTACATCAATGCCAAGTGTTTCCATTGCTTTATGGAAACCCAAGTTGCTCATCACCGTGACAACAACACCTTTGTTGCGAAGCAGTCCACGTGACATGAGATCAGAAGCTGCAATCGCCATGATCTTGTCCCCGTCAACAGCATTACCTACCCCAGTAACAGCCATCAACCTGTCACCGTCGCCATCAAAGGCAATTCCTAAATCTGCCTTGTGAGCCTTCACGGCTTGCACCAAGGAGCCAAGTGATGTGGCACCGCAATGGTCATTGATATTGCGCCCATTGGGAGAATCATTAATCACAATGACTGAAGCTCCGGCAGCCCGCACAATCTCTGGTCCCACTGAACTCATTGATCCGTGAGCACAATCCAACACCACGGTGAGCCCCGCTAGCGATTGGCCCACAACATTCACACGGTGCTCTGCGTACTGTTGTACGAGATGTGTGGCATCAAACTCATTGCCAAGGGCAACGGGAGGTGTTTCAGCAGTGAGCGCATGCCAGTCTCGCTCAATCTCGATTTGCTCGGCATCTGTCAATTTGGTGCCGCCTGCTGCAAATACCTTGATGCCGTTATCGGCCCATGGGTTATGAGACGCAGTGATCGCAATGCCCACCCAAGAGTTCTGCTCTGCCGCAAATGCAATGGCAGGAGTTGGTGCAACACCTAATAAATGAACGGGAACACCAGCTGCACCACATCCGTCTACAACGGCGCGCTCAAGCGCGATGCCACTTTCTCGTGTATCTCGGCCTACAACAATTGCCGAAGGTTGGAGTACACGTGCAACAGCACGTATGAGATCGCGAACAAGTGATGGCGTGAGCTCATCAATGGCTACGCCACGAACTCCATCAGTACCGAAATGAAGCATGCCGAAAATTGATCAGGCAACCGTGAAAACACGGCGCAAACAGATCAGCGCTTGGTGAACTGTGGCGCCTTGCGCGCCTTCTTGAGACCGTACTTCTTGCTCTCCTTGCGACGAGCGTCGCGAGTAAGAAGACCGGCCTTCTTCAGGGCAGGACGTGACTCTGGATCGAGTTCAACGATGGAACGAGCAATGGCCATACGCAATGCACCAGCTTGTCCGTTGATGCCACCACCAAAGATGTTTGCATCGATGTCGTATGCAGACTCACGCTCAGTGACGCGAAGTGCTTCGAGCACCACCATACGTTGGGTTGCTGTGGTGAAGTAAGCCTCAATGGGCTTGCCATTAACAACAACTTTGCCTGAGCCTGAGCGAACAACGGCACGAGCCACTGCTTCTTTGCGACGACCAGTTGTTTGAGTGAGAGGTGCGTTTGCCACGGTAACTCCTTAGTGGTTTAGCGAGCCTTGGCAGCGCTGAGATCGAGAACGACTGGGGACTGTGCAGCATGTGGATGCTCTGCACCTGGATACACCTTGAGCTTCTTGATCATCTGACGACCAAGTGGACCCTTTGGCAACATGCCAGCAACGGAACGTGCAATTGCATCGGCAGGCTTACGGTTCAAAAGGTTTTGGTATGACTCACTCTTCAAACCACCTGGGTAGCCAGAGTAGGTGTACACCATGCTCTTTTCTGCTTTGCCAGATGTCATCACGATCTTTGATGCATTGATGATGATCACGTGATCACCCATGTCCATGTGTGGAGCAAAAACT
>JALRGJ010000159.1 GCA_023253435.1 Ilumatobacteraceae bacterium
CCGGCTGAAACGGCCATAGGACAACCTTTCCTTTGGCAAATGAGAAACACTTGCTTTTTTGCTCTAGGTATACAACTCTAATACAAGTGAGAACCATCCGCTATCACCACATTGCCCAAGAGGTGAAGAGTCGCATTTTGTCCGGTGCCTACGCCACCGGTCGCTTGTTGCCCAGTGAATCGGAACTTTCGGCAGAATTTTCGGTTAGCCGAGTCACGGTGCGCAAGGCACTTGAAATTTTGCGAGACGAAGGGTTGGCTGATTCGCGCCAGGGATTTGGTTGGTTTGTTGCGGGAGACACCGTGCGCCAGCCACTGGCGCGTCTTGCCACAATTGAAGAACAGATGCGTGACTCGGGTGCCACACCAGAGCGCCGTGTTTTGGAGTTTGCATTTGAAAAAGCTCCAAAAGATGTGGCAACTGCGTTAGCAACCACTCAGGTGTTACGAGTGAAACGCGTGAACCTTGCAGATGGTGAACCATTTGCAATCGTCACTGTGTGGTGCGCCGCAGAGAGAGGTCAGCATTTGTCAATGGCCGATGTAGAGCGTTCGCCTTTTTATGAACTGCTCGATGTTCCGTTGGCTGGAGCCACTCAAACTATTGGGGCAGATGCAGCTACTGCAGATGAAGCTGCGTTATTAAAAATTCCGGTGGGTTCACCCGTTCTGAAATGTCAGAGAACTACGACGAGTGTTGATGGTGTGACGGTGCTGGTGTCTCGTCACGTGTTTCCCGCTCACCGAACTGAATTTGTGGTTGATCTTCCATTTGTTGATCAATCAATTGCGCCAAGTGGGCTCAGACTGGTGGAGTAACTACCACTTATCCCAGTGCAGTACTTTGCTGAGTGGTTCACGCTTTGCGGGTTTGAATTCAGTTCCCACCGTGTACGCAATAGGGAATAATCCACCTTGTGTGATTTTTTCAAACGGAATCCCGAGCAATTCGGCAGCCTCTTTTTCGCCCTCGTTCATGAGGTGAATTGTTGTCCACGCCGAGCCAAGTGCGCGCTCACGAAGAGCAAGCATGAAACTCCACACCGCAGGCAGTAGTGATCCCCATGCGCCTGCCTGGGCAAATGCAGGCAAACCGTCAAGGCGTCCCTCAATACAAGGGATCATGAGGAGTGGTGCTTTCTCGAAATTCTCTGCAAGAAAAGTTGCAGAGTCACGAACAAGGTCCATGCGCTCACCACGAGAGTCGCCGGCTGCATATTCCCGACCAGGCATGCTTGAGTACATGTCCCAGTTCTTACGGTAGATATCTGCAAGAGCTTTCTTTTTGGCGGCATCTTCCACCACAATCCAATGCCACCCCTGGCTATTGCTGCCGGTGGGCGCCTGAAGTGCAATTTCTAAGCACTCCTCAACGATGGATCTCTCCACAGGCTTGTCAAAGTCGAGGCGCTTACGCACCGAGCGGGTTGTCTTCAGTACTTCATCGGCGGAGAGATTTAAATGCATCCCAGCAGTTTGGCAGGTTCTGACTGCCTCTCCACACACGAGGTCGTGACAAACTGAGGGAATGAGCGACAGGGTCACCATCAATATTTCCGACGGCATTGCAGATGTTCGGTTTAATCGTCCAGAGAAGCGAAACGCCCTTGATGGCGAACAGTTCCAGGCCATCGTTGATGCTGGAGAGAGCTTGAAGACAAATAAGAAGGTCAATGTTGTTGTGGTCTCTGGTGAGGGTGCATCGTTTTGCGCTGGACTTGACCTCGCCACCATGGGGGGAATGGCAACAGGAGAGAGGAACACTGACTCTCCACAGCCCTCAGCATCAGACATGAAAGATGGTCGCATTACTCACTTGGGTCAGCAGTCTGCATGGGTGTGGCAAGAAGTGCCGGTTCCCGTTATCGCTGCCGTTCACGGTCACGCACTGGGTGGAGGATGTCAAATCGCACTGGGTGCAGACATTCGTATTGCGCATCCAGATACAAAGTTCAGTGTTCGAGAAACCTACTGGGGTCTTGTTCCCGACATGGCAGGAACAGTGTTGATGCAAGGTCTTGTACGCCCAGACATCATGAAAGAGATTGTGTTCTCGGCTCGAATTTTTGATGGTCGCGAAGCAGCGGATATCGGTCTTGTGACTCGTTTGTCCGAGAACCCACGCGAAGATGCTTTTGCAATGGCGAATGAATTGAATCTGCGGAGCCCAGATGCTGTTCGTGGGGCGAAAGAACTTCTCAATCGACTCACCATGGATTTTGCAGCTGCTCAATTTGCAGCAGAGCGCCGGATTATCGGAAGCCTCATTGGTGGGGTCAACCAGCGTGAAGCTGTGATGTCTGACTTTGAAAAGCGGGCACCTCAGTACGCAGAGCCTGCCTAAATAGGTCTCACTTCTCAGATATTCCTTTGCCAGTGTGAGCCTGGTTGGGTAGCCTGATCTCCTCGGGCCAGCGTCGTCCCGGGAGAACACATCCATTCTCCACCGTGCTTGCACGGTTCTTTGAAGGACTCGACGCACCATGAACCCAGATCTCCCCGCGCCTCACGGTCTGTACGACCCACGGTTCGAACACGACGCATGTGGTGTTTCTTTTGTTGCCAATATCAAAGGTGTAAAGAGCCGTGAAATTGTCACTCTTGGTTTAACTGCATTGACCAACATGGAACATCGCGGTGCAACTGGTGCTGAACCAGAAACCGGAGATGGTGCAGGAATCTTGATTCAGATCCCCGATGCTTTTTTGCGTGATGAGGTGTCTTTTGCACTACCCACGGTTGGCTCGTATGCCGTAGGAATTGCATTCCTGCCACAGTCGTCAGAAAATGCAGAGAAAGCAGTTGCCACTGTAGAAAAGATCATTGCGGAAGAACATCTGCGGCCTCTTGGCTGGCGAGACGTTCCAGTGAACCCCAGTTGTTTGGGTGCATCCGCGCGAGCAGTGATGCCCACTGTGCGCCAGTTCTTTTTAGATGATCCACTAGGTGCAAGAGGAATCGATCTCGATCGCAAAATATTTATTGCCCGCAAGCGCATAGAGCACAACTGGATCCATGGCAACGGTGAGCGAAATGCTGAGCCGGTCAAGAGCGCCCAGCCCGGCATCCGCGCCGGCATCCACGTCTGGATGGCCCTGAGTTTGCAGGCCGGCGCGTCGGGCC
>JALRGJ010000160.1 GCA_023253435.1 Ilumatobacteraceae bacterium
GCATGATGGCGTTCACTACCTTGCCATCGGCCTTGCCTTTTGAGGCTTTCATTACCTTGCCCACAATGGCTCCAGCTGCCTTTTCTTCACCGGCACAGTACTTAGCCCATGCATCGGGATCTGATGCAATTGCTTCATCCACCATTGATTCAATCGCTGAGTTGTCCATTGCCTCAAATCCCTTAGCGGCTGCGATAGCGGCTGCATCGCCCCCACCATTACTCACAAGTTCCGCAAGAACCTGCTTTGCCTGGGTTGCAGACAATTTGCCATCGCGTTCTAGAACCGTAAGAGCTGCCAGATCAGACGGGGGTACGGCTGGTGATGCCCCAGCATCTGCAAACGCCTGTTGCACATATATCAGCGCTTTCACTGCGTCGCCACCGGCACTTGCCACTGCTTGTACATACTCATGCTGGCCACGCTCTACCACCACGATGATGGCTTCACTTTGTGTGTCGTACCCGGTGAGTTGTGACAGAGCTTCGCGACGCGCTGATGGAAGAGCTGGCAGGTTGTCTTTCACATTTTGAATCCATGCAGGATCTGGATCCAAAGTGACAAGGTCTGGCTCTGGGAAGTATCTGTAATCGTCTGCGTCTTCTTTGGTACGCAAAGTATGAGTTCTGCCTTGAGCATCGTCCCAGTGACGTGTCTCTTGACGAATTTCCCCACCGCTCTCAATCACATCTATTTGACGCCGTGCCTCATAGTCAATCGCTCTGCCAAGAGCGCGAATTGAATTCACGTTCTTAATTTCACATCGAGTGCCATACGGAGTACCAATTTTGTGCACAGACACATTGGCATCTACTCGCATGGATCCTTCTTCCATTTTTGCGTCTGATGCACCAATGGCTTCAAGAATTGCGCGAAGTTCCGCTACATATTCTTTGGCATGCTCTGAAGTACGAATGTCTGGACGAGACACAATTTCAACAAGTGGAACACCGGCACGGTTGAAATCGATCAGTGAATAATCACTTCCATGAATGCGGCCAGTAGCACCTCCAACGTGCGTGCTCTTGCCGGTGTCTTCTTCAAGGTGGGCACGCTCAACTCCCACCCGAACTCCGCTTGGCAGCACCAAATAACCATCGGCATTTAGCGGCAAGTCGTACTGACTGATTTGATATGCCTTTGGCATATCTGGATAGAAGTAATTCTTACGGTGGAAAATGCACCGTTGAATGGTGCAGTTCAGTGCAACACCAATTCTCATTGCAAGTTCTACGGCTTGCCTATTCAGCACAGGTAAAGCACCAGGTAAACCGAGCGTGACGGGATCGATATTTGTATTGGGTTCATCACCAAAACGGTTGGGTGAACCACTAAACAACTTGGTCCGTGTTGCCAGTTCTACGTGGACTTCAAGGCCAACGATTAATTCCCATCCGCCAGGCAACAATTGGTCTTCGGTGGCAACAACAGAGCTCAGCGTGCTGTCACTCATTTTGCACCTCCTGCTGCTCGCTCTAGTTCTCCACCAACACGGAACATTGCAGATTCTCCAAGCGCTGGCGCAAGTACCTGAATCCCCACAGGGAGATCATGAGCACCGGTTCCAAAGGGAACACTCATCGCGGGGTGTCCCGCAAGGTTTGTAGGAATTGTGTAAATGTCACAGAGATACATAGACATTGGATCATCTACTTTGTCGCCAAATTTGAATGCAACTACCGGTGATGTGGGAGTAAGAATGGCATCTACTTGTTTATAAGCATTCTCAAAATCTTGAGCGATGAGTTTGCGTACCTTTAGTGCTTTGCCGTAATAGGCATCGTAATAACCAGCTGATAATGCATAAGTACCCAACATGATTCGGCGTTTCACTTCATCACCAAACCCTGCAGCACGGGTGGCTCCGTACATTGCATTTGTGTCTGGCGCATTCACACGCAAGCCATACCGAACGCCATCGAAGCGAGCAAGGTTGCTGCTGGCCTCTGCAGGAGCAATGAGGTAATAAGCAGTGAGCGCATAAGAAAGACTGGGCAACTTCACGTCAACAATGGTTGCGCCGGCATCTTTGAGGGCTTCAAAAGCCTCGTTGAGTCGTGCGGTTACTTCTGGCTCGGCTCCTTCTGGAAGATCTACAACACGACCAATGCGCATACCTGCAACACCTTGACCCACTGAAGCAACGAGTGATGGAGCAGGTTGAGGAATGGACGTGGAATCCATGGGGTCGTGGCCGGCGATGACCTCGGTAATCAGTGCAGCATCGGCAACGTTGTGTGCAAATGGACCAATTTGATCAAGTGAACTTGCATACGCAATTAACCCGTACCTACTGACAAGGCCATAGGTTGGCTTCACGCCCACAATTCCGCACAGCGCTGCTGGCTGGCGAATACTTCCGCCGGTGTCACTCCCCAAACTCACTGGTGAGAAACCGGCCGCGACTGCTGCGGCACTACCACCACTAGAACCACCAGGAACTCGAGAAATATCTAACGGATTTCTCGTTGGTCCATTTGCAGAATTTTCTGTGGATGAACCCATGGCGAATTCATCAAGGTTTGTTTTACCAATGTTCACGGCTCCGGCAGCATGCAAACGAGATACAACAGTGGCGTTATAAGGAGGCTTCCAACCTTCAAGGATTTTTGAAGAACATGTTGTTTCAATTCCGTGAGTGCACATGTTGTCTTTGATAGCAATTGGTACGCCAGCAAGTGGGCCAACACTTTTTCCTGCAGCAATATCTGCATCGATAGCATCGGCGTGGGCACGAGCTGCATCTGCGGTCACCAAATTGAATGCGTGAATGTCTCCTTCGCGCTCGGAGATACGAGACAAATGTTCGTCAATAACCTCTCGAGCAGAGATTTCTCGTGCAGCCACTGCGGCAGCAATTCCCGATGCAGAGTGAGGAAGAGTTGCCATGATCAGCCGTCTAAACCAATGATGGGAGGAACACGGAACCGACGTTCTTCTGCAGCTGGTGCTGCTGCCAGAACTTCATCGGTATCCAGACAGGGCAGTTCAACATCTTCGCGCATGACATTGACAAGTGGGTAGGGCTGCGTCATGGCCTCAACATTGGAGAGGTCGAGTGCATCGATATCTGCAAAATGGGCCATCACTTTGGCAAGTTGCTCGGTGA
>JALRGJ010000016.1 GCA_023253435.1 Ilumatobacteraceae bacterium
AAAGTGTCCGGAACTGCAAACCATAAAACTGGACAACCCACTTGAATGTTTTCACCCGAATGGGTTAAACACTTGTTGAGTGCAGACTCCATTGCTGGCGGGTATCTAGTGGCTTCGCAACCTTTGATGTCTGCAATCATGATGTGAGATGGCTCCGATAAACGAGCAACTACTCGTCGGGCAATCGACGAAAGACCCAATTTGGCGAGAAAAGATGTGAGAGCCAACAGATATGTATTCAGTGCAGCGTTGTTGCTCCGAAGACGCCACAACAAATGAGCCATGACGGCTTCCGTTTCTACTCGGTCCATAGATTCACAAAAACCATGAGAAACGACAATGGTTCCATGAGAACCAGGAAAGCCCACAGCAAGCGCAACGGGGTAATCGGCTTTCACTATTCGTATTTCAGGTTTGTGATCTCCACTCGTGACACAAAGGCCTTCCACCACATTGAACAATCGCGCGTGTTCAACTTCTGAGGCAGGAATACCACCGATAGTTTCCAGCACTTTTTGTTCTGCGCCGTGATGCACGGAACGAACTACGAGAACGGCAATCACAATCCCCACTGGCAAAACTATGAAAACTTGTCCCACGATTAGTCCGATGACAGCACTGACAACAGCAAAAATCCCCACGATGACTCGCGCCACCAATGAAATTTTCTTGAGATTTTGTTCTATTGAGTCCTCAGTGGGAATCCATTGTGTCTGATTCATGGAACCTTTCAGGGTCTAAATGACTACCCGAGCCTAGAGCGTCGCAGAAAACGACCTTCGTATCTTCTCAGCATACGAGGGAGGGCGATGGTGGTGATCTTGTTCTCCTCCATATGAAGTGCTCGCTCGTACATTTCTATATAGCGATCCGCAAGTGCATCCATTGAAAATTTTTGAGCATGCTCCCTGCCAGCCTCAATGAGACGTTGAGAGAGCCGAGGGTCAGCAATCACCTTCGCAAGCGCTGCGGCCAACGCTGGTGCATCACCTGGTGCTACCAACAGTGAGTTCACATTGTCTGTAGCTACGTTCCTGTATCCATCGAGACTGCTCGCAACAACCGGTGTTCCTGCCGCCATCGCCTCCAGAAGAACTACACCAAAAGACTCACCGTGCAATGACGGCGCGCAGAAGACTGCTGCACGACACATGCGATCAATCTTTTCTTCATCAGTGATTCTTCCAAGCCATTCAATTCGTGGATCACTTGCGTAGGTAGCGCGCAACTCAGATGTTTCTGGTCCGTCTGAAGCAATCCAAAGCCGAACATCGTCAGGCATGAGCGACAGCGCCTTGAGCAACACACTGAGTCCCTTGCGAGGTTCGTGGCGACCCACAAAAAAGATGGCGTTTTCTCGCTTCATGTCACGGGGCTGTTGATACACGCCAAGCTCAATGCCATTAAAGAGAACTTCGTACTCTCCCCCGATGTATCTGTGAACAAGCTCACGAGCGTCCTTAGAAACTGCCACCCGAATATCGATTCTGGTGGCGATCCACTTCAACTGACGAGAAAAAGCGCGATACGCACCGGAATCTCCCGCCGAATGGAAGGTGGCCACCACAGGAGCCAATTTCACAAGCAACGATGTCAGTGATGGGCCAGGGACCAATGGCTCATGGAGATGAAGTACGTCGAAGGCCTCGTCATTTAGCGCTCGAATTGTTCTTAGAGCAGCCGAAGCATCGGGAGCAAGTGGCGCAACCGAGCCATTGACGGCAGTCGGAAGGCTGTTCCCCAGTGGAGTCACGAAGGGATCTGGAGGTGGGCCGTCACAGGGACCGAGTACTCGAACTTCGTGACCCTTTTCTCGAAGGCTGCGCGCCAACCCCAAAACCTGTTGCTGGACACCCCCAGGAATCGTGAGGCTGTACGGACTCACCATTCCAATACGAAGCATGCCGACTACGGTACTGGAATGACCCAGGTTGATAGTTCCTTCCGTCCCGCAGTATCAATTGTTGCGTCCGCCACAAAACGCCGTGCAATTTTGGAATTAGCTCAAGAAGCCGAGAACAGAGGGTTTTCTGGCCTTGCGTGCCCGAGCCTGGGCGGAACAATGGGGCTGTGCGTGTCGTTGGCACACGTCACTTCACGCATTAAATATTGGACATCAATACAACCGATCTATTACAGCCATCCCGTAGAAGCAGCAAATACTGCTTCTCACATCAATGAAGTCTCTGATGGTCGATTCAGTTTTGGGATTGGCGTCAGCCATGGGCCGGTCACTCAGCGACTTGGAGTATCCACTGGCAAACCACTCACAGACATTGCACACTATGTCTCTGCAATGCGTGCAAATGAAAGATTTGGCGGACAACTTCCACCCATTTATCTCGCTGCACTTCGCAACAAGATGCTTCAGTTGGCCACCGAGATTTCAGAAGGTGCCATTTGGGCGAATGCATCCTTCAGCCATATGGCAAAACAATTATCAGAGGTGCCATCTGCCGTGCGTCCCGATTTTTTTCTTGCAAACATGATCCCCACTGTGATTGATGACGACGTTGAAGCAGCGCGAGCCGTTAACAGGAAAACTTTGATGGGCTATGTCTCTCTTCCCAATTATCGGAACTATTGGCGAGGTGCAGGGTACGAGGAAGAGATGAATGCAATTGAGGCCGCTTTCAATGCTGGCGAGAAAGAGAAAGTCACGTCGCTCATGTCCGACAAATGGTTAGATGACAACACAATCAGCGGACCAGCGAATGCTGTACGTGATCGTTTGGCCGAGTGGGCATCTCTGGGAGTTACACCTATTGCAGTGATGTCATCTACTACGGGTGGACAAGTGAAAGCCATTAACCAGTTATTCGAGATCTATAACTGACTGCTACCGATTCATTAGCTAATTGCGAAACGATGTCGCGCCCATCGGGCGACGTACACAAGCAAGATCAGTGCTGGAACTTCTATGAGAGGTCCCACCACTCCAGACATTGCCTCTCCAGAAGAGATCCCGAATACGGCAATGCATACTGCAATTGCTAATTCAAAATTGTTTCCAGCCGCAGTAAAAGCAACAGAGACACTTTTGTCGTACGACAATCCCGACTTCACAGAAACGGCGAAGGCGCTTCCCCACATCAGTCCGAAGTACACGATGAGAGGAAGTGCGATCTTCACAACATCTACCGGTTGATCAATAATTCGATCACCTTGAAGAGCAAACAAAATCACAATTGTGAAGAGCAACCCATAGAGAGCAAAAGGTCCCACTTTGGGAATGAACTTCTCCTCGTACCACTGAGTGCCCCGACGGGACTCCAGAACGCGTCGAGTGAGATAACCAGCAACTAACGGGATCCCCAAAAATATAAGAACTGATTTAGCTATATCCCAGACGGAAACATTGATTCCACTTTCATCAAGGCCCATCCACCCAGGAAGTGTTTTCAGGTAGAAGTACCCCAATCCAGAAAATGCAACGACTTGAATGATGGAATTGATTGCAACAAACAGAGCGGCTAATTCTCTGTTCCCATTTGCGAGATCAATCCAAATAATCACCATTGCGATACAGGGCGCCAAACCCACAATGACAAGCCCGGTTCTGTAACTGTCATCATTAGGCAGAAATATCCATGCCAGGGCAAACATCAGAAGTGGGCCAATTAGCCAATTGAAAATCAATACCAAGACAAATGGCTTCTTTTCCGCAATGGCTGATCCCAAATGCGAATACTGCACCTTTGCAAGCACGGGATACATCATGACCAACAGGCCAATTGCTATCGGTAACGAGACGGTATCCACCTTAATTTTGTCGAGCGCATCATCGAGAGAAGTGAACACATTTCCCAAGAGAACACCAAGCAACATGGCAAGGCCAATCCATGCGGGCAGATACCGATCAAACGTAGAAAGTTGTTTCTCTTCTATTGAGATCTCGCTCAGGCGATCATTGGTCACAACTAGTTACAACCATCGGGACCACAAGCATTGCCACCCTCGATAGGAACAGTGATCAGAGGCTTGAGTCCAAGTTGTAGTGGGGCAGCAAGCGATGTGTCGTTTGGTGCATCTTCCAGAACGGTGTACCACTCCCACGACACCTCGTCGCCTTGCACCCACACTTTGTCTTGCACCGCAAAACAACACGTCGTGCTTTCCTGAATCTCGATTGGTAATCCCAAATCCTGAGCAGATTCAATTTTTGATGCAACCTCCTCAGCGGACTCAACTTCCACACCAACATGGTTCATTGTTCCTGGTGTTCCGTGTCCCTGAATCAAGACAAGCTTTAGAGGAGGGTTTTCTACTGCAAAGTTGGCGTATCCTTCACGAACTTTTGCAGGGCCAACTCCAAACATCTTCGTATAGAACGCAATTGATTCATCTAGGTTTCCAACATTGAGTGCTAGTTGTACTCGTGCCATGGCATCTCCGATCGTTAGAAGAACAGCAGTTCCCTACCTATTCAACAGACTAATCACTCGCAGTGTTCCCATATCCGGGATCGCTTGGCCAGTTTGGCTGAAACAGGTGCCATTGCTCTGGAGCACGACGAATTAAGCCTTCTAATTCATGGGCGAGCATTTGAGTACCTGTCGCAACAGCCTCCCTTAGTTTTCCCCCGCGATCCAAGGCCAGAGGTGGGCGTACAACCGCCTGATGTCCGTCTATGGCAGGAGTGAAATACACAGCGGTGGGCAACACTGCCGCACCGGAACGAATACCCAGCATGGCCGGACCAGCAGGCAACGTTGTTTTTTCTCCAAAGAATTCAACTTCAATTCCCCCGCCTTGTATGTCTCGATCGGACAGCAAGCACACAATTTCATTGTTTCGAAGCGCTGAGAGAATAGAAGGAGCTGCTTGTGGACCGAGAGGTACAACATTCATACCCAAATCACTGCGCAATTTTGTGAACCACTCAAAAAGCTCGGGCGGATCAAGTGGTTCCACAATGACGGTCATTCTGTGGCCCTTGTCTGCCATCCATCTCCCAGCCCATTCCCAACCGCCGAGATGTGGGAGAGCCAAGATGACGCCGTTGCCCTTAGATAAAGCCTCATCAATGTGATGGAAACCATCCACGCTAAATGTTCGAGCGACTTGCTTTGCAGACAAAGATGGCAATCGAAAACTTTCGGTGTAATACCGCATATAACTATCGAAGGCCTGTTGTGATGCGCGACGTAGTGCTAATCCTTTGAGCCCAGGATTCACTCTTCTGAGATGTCGTTCCACCATTGAACGTTTGTTACGTAAAGACAACGCGACACCTGGAGACAAAAGAGATACTGCTCCCTGGGCGATAGGCCCCGGTGTGAGACGAGCAACAAGCGACCCAAACTTGTAGCCGCCAACAGTAAATGCGTCGGACAAATCCTGAAAAGGTCTAGCCATTGCGTTGACGACGCCGCTGACGAGACATCACGGACAGCTGACGTCGTGAGGAACGAGCACTTTGTCGAGTAACTCGTCTCACGTGCCGTACTTCCCTCTTGCGTTGTGTGCTCGTGGAAACTTCAGCTTGACGCCACACTTGAAAAAATCGTTGAAGCGCGGTGGCAACAGTCAGGATCAGCATGACCCATAGAACTGGGACAAGCAAAGAATCAAAGAGCAACCCGAAACACAAAACAATGATGCGCTCGGCTCGCTCCATGAGACCACCTTTGGCATACAGACCAAGAGACTCTGCCTTAGCCCTCTCGTAAGAGATCAGAGAGGAGACTCCCATGATGGCCATCGGCAATAACGCATAATGAGAGCTCTTTTCCGATGCGAAGTACCACGCAACTCCACCAAAAAGCACGGAGTCAGTCACGCGATCGACAACAGAATCGAAAAAAGCCCCTCTTTGACTCGCCGTGTTAGACGCCTTTGCCAACGCCCCATCGAAGAGATCAGGTAGGGCGGCGAGAATAACAAGGACTAATCCACCTCGAAGCGCTCCTTGTGCGATGGCAACGGCCGCAAATACCGCAATGAGTAAACCGAGGACTGTGAGATGGTCTGGAGACATGCCGGTGCGACGCAAGAGCATGCCGATAGGACGAACCGCCTTTTCAATCGGTGCCCGAAACTGACCGTCAAACATGGGGTTGACGCTAGTCCTGTGTGGCCGAAACTTCGGACACCCCTTCTTCTGGATTGTCTTCAATCAGACATTCAACGACTCGGCCATCAATTGCATCAACGAGAACAAGACCCCTACTGACAGGTGGCTCCTCTGCGGAATAGCAAAAAATTCTCCAAGTAGGCCTGCTTCGTATGCCTCGCCACACCTGTTGAGCCGAAGCATGGCCAACGGCAAAGCCCACGGTTCTCGTGGCAATCACTAGAGCGTCAGACTCTGTCAGGTTCATCTTCCACCCACTCGTGAGGGAGATGACGGCCATTGCAGCAAGAAGTGCCGCCCCAAATACAAGGCCACCATTTACCAAAGCGGAATCTTGTGAACTAGCTACTTGCCAAATCACTAAACAAGAGATCGATAAAAGTGCGTAAATAATCCCTGGAATGCGTCGTCGGCTGTTGTCGGGGAAGTCGTAGGCACCGATGTGATCTACAGCATTGAGATCATCGGGTAATTGATCACGAATTTCCTCTGTCATGCGTTTTCCTTTGGCCATGCATTACGAATTTTTGATGCCGTCAAAGGCAACGGTTCTGGAAGAGTCCTTGTGGATGCGACGGCGGTCATGAAATTTGAGTCTCCATTCCAGCGTGGAACAACATGAACATGAAGATGTTGAGCAATGCTTCCACCTGCCGCTGCCCCCAAGTTGATACCCACATTAAGTGCATCGGGGTGATGAGAGGCCCGCAGTGCAATGGTGGCTTGTGTCACGGTTGACCACAGTTCATGTGACTCCTCCGTACTGAGATCTTCCAATTGAGAGACCTCCCTATAGGGAAGCACGAGCACATGTCCCGAGGCATAGGGGAATGCATTCAGAATCACAAAACATGTTGCTCCGCGATGAACAATGTGAGCTTCCTCATCACTCATGCCGGATTGCAAAATGCTGGTAAAAACAGACACTGAGGGATGAGACGAACGCGAATTCCCCTGCCCTACATACTCTGCCCGCCAGCCGTTCCACAATTGATCAAGACTCATGGAGAGTTTTAATTTTCTTCCGCCGCAACTTCTTGCGACAAGTTCTGAATAAAGGTGCTGAGTGGAACATCTCGATCTACATCGCCACCTCGTGGATTAACTCCCACAGTTTCTTTGGCAACGTCGGAATCTCCCACCACCAACACATAAGGAATCTTCGTGGTCTTTGCATCTCTAATTCGTTTACCCAGGGGTTGATCGGCAAAGTCGATGTCCACTCGGAATCCGTGAGTACGTAATTGTTTTACAACTGACTCTGCGTAGTCATTGTGAGCGGCGGCAACAGGCAACACTCGTACTTGTTCTGGAGCCAACCAAGTGGGAAAAGCTCCTGCGTAATGTTCGGTGAGAACACCGAAGAATCGCTCGATAGATCCAAACAGAGCTCTGTGCAACATGATGGGTCTGTGACGTTGCCCATCGGAACCAACGTATTCAAGTTCGAATCGTTCTGGATTGTTGAAATCCAACTGAATTGTGCTCAATTGCCATTTTCTACCAATGGCATCTCGAACATCCACATCAATTTTGGGCCCATAGAACGCAGCATCGCCTTCTTTCACTCCATACGAGTAGCCATATGAATCGAGCGCTTGACGAAGAGCTTCGGTTGATTTTTCCCAGATTTCATCGGAGCCAACAAACTTCTCCGGGTCCTTCGTAGAAAGATTGAATTCAAAGTCAGTAAATCCGAATCGACGCAACACAGACAAAATGAAATCAAGGAGAGACGCAATCTCGCCGGGCATTTGCTCTGCGGTGCAGTAGATATGGCTGTCATCTTGCGTAAAGCCACGAATTCTCATCAGGCCATGCAATGTTCCGGCCCTCTCGTATCGGTACACATTGCCCAACTCAAACAATCGAAGAGGAAGTTCTCTGTAACTACGCTGTCGACTCGCAAAAACCAAACTGTGCATTGGACAGTTCATTGGCTTCATGTAGTAGGTGCCGTTATCCATTTCCATGGGTGGATACATTCCGTCGGCGTAGTAGCCCAAGTGACCAGACTTGGCAAACAAATTGGCGTTTGCCAAGTGGGGTGTATAAACAAACTGGTAATCGCCATCTTGATGTCGCTGACGGCTGTAATCCTCCATCAGTTTTCGGACAATCGCACCTTTTGGATGCCACACAGCCAAACCGCCACCTAGTTCCTGGGGGAACGATAAGAGGTCGAGTTCATTCACTAATTTGCGGTGATCACGCTTGGCTGCTTCTTCTAAGCGATGCAAGTGTTCCTTGAGCGCGGCGTCGGACTCCCATGCTGTGCCATAGATGCGCTGCAACATGGGGCCTTTTTCATTGCCTCGCCAATAAGCGCCAGCAACTTTCATCAGGGCAAAGTGACCTAATTTGCTGGTACTTGGTACATGGGGTCCCCTGCACAGATCAACAAACTCAGCAGAGTTTCTGTACACACTGATCGTGTCTGAATCTCCCACCTCACCCGCATCACTTCCGTCTGCTGCGCCTGAAGTGACTCGTTCAATAATTTCGCATTTATATTTCTGTTGCGAAAAGAGCGAGAGCGCTTCTTTGGCAGACACCTCTGACCGAGAAAACGGCTGATCTGCTTTCATGATCTCGCGCATGCGAGTTTCAATTGCTTCTAAGTCATCATCTGAAAATGTTTTTCCGTCCGGCAGTTCAAAGTCGTAATAAAAACCATCTTCAATTGCTGGCCCAATAGAAAACTGAGCCCCAGGAAACAACTGCACGACCGCTTGAGCCAATACGTGTGCTGTGGAGTGTCGCAAAACATGTCTACCCAGATCAGTGTCTGCCGTGATGATTGAAACAGTGTTTCCCTCACTCAATGGAGCATTCAGATCTACTTCTGTTCCGTTAATAGTTCCTGCAACTGCGGCTTTTGCGAGGCGCGACCCGATGGACGACGCAAGATCAGCAACAGTTGATCCTGTTGGCACACTCCGAGAAGAGCCATCGGGAAGCAGAACGGAAATATCTGACATAAGGCAACCATTCTACGGACATGTGTGCTGGGACAATGTCCCTTTTACAGAGGCTTAATCAGTGAGTGCGGGCTCTACAACAGCTGGCGCCGTTGGCAGAGCATCGGCTTTCTTGGTGGCATACACATTGCGGTATTCCTGACCGGTGAGTTCTCGAATCTCAAACATCACTTCATCGATCATTTCACGCAACATCATGTGGTCGTCTCCACGTTCGAGATAGCGATCTGGTGAAATCGGTGCACCGAATTTCACGGTGCACGAGAGCCCAACTTTAGGAAAGAACTTGTCGGGAGGTTGAATCTCTCTCGTTCCAATAATTCCGACGGGAATAATGGGGCAACCCAACTTAAAAGCAAGACGTGCAGCACCTGTATGACCTTTGTACAACATGCCATCTCTGCTGCGAGTTCCCTCTGGATAGATTCCGAACAACTCACCGCGCCTCAATACCTGCTCAGCTGCAAGCAATGCGCCTTCACTCTTTGATCCGCCGGATCGATCAATCGGAATCATGCCAAGTGCAGGAAACAGATATTTGGTTTTCCAAGAATCCATGTATTCGGCCTTACCAACAAAACTAATTTGACGGCCCGCGTACACCATGGTGAACACTGAATCGAAAAAGCTGATGTGGTTTGGACACAAGATTGCCGGACCTTCAGCAGGAATGTTGTGGGCTCCTTCAATGGTGACATTCCACAACTTGTCTGTCAGGGGCTTGATGATTCTGCGCGCACGACGCTGCGCCTTGCCAGTCCCGGGCAAAGCTGCCGAGCTCTGAGAAATTGAACCTTGTGCCTCCATTACGAAGCGAGAATAGCCTTGATTTTCCCTAGTGAAAACTGACTTTTTGTATAACACTCTGAGTTTTGGTCACAGACCACAACTCACTAGCGAGGAGCGATTGCCTCGCTGAGTTCAACCCCAAGAAGTGCTGCGGCGTCAGTCACATCGTTGCCCTTTATTGCGGCTTCATCGATAGCTGCGATGGCAGCAGGGGTGTTCAGATCTTGGTCTAAACAGTCTCTGACCTCTTGCAACACAGATGACTCAGCTCCACCAACACTGGCTTTCCAATTCTCCAGGCGCTGATGATTACGTGGCATGAGAGTCTCTTCCCACTCCCACTCATTCCTGTAATGGTGCTCAATCACACCAAGGCGTATTGAGCGGGGGTCGAATTGGGTGCGCAATTGATCGACAAAGACCAGATTGCCCAGACTCTTCGACATCTTCTCGCCATCTTTAAACACCATGGCAACATGCATCCAATGCTTGACAAAGGGTTCGCCCGTTGCTGCCTCGGATTGAGCCCTCTCACACTCATGGTGAGGGAAGATGAGATCACTTCCTCCACCATGCAGATCGATAGTTGTTCCCAGTTCTCGCAAGGCAAGCGCAGAGCATTCGATATGCCAGCCGGGTCTTCCGGCGCCCCAAGTTGCGTCCCATGAGGGCTCATCATCTGCAGAGGGATGCCATAACACGAAGTCGAGAGGATTCTTTTTATGTGGGTCGTCTACATTCCCTCCACGTTGGCGGGCAAATTCAATCATTTGTTCATGGCTGTAATGAGACACATCACCAAAGGTGGGAAACTTCGTGACATCGAAATACACCGACCCCTCGGCAACATAAGCAAAGCCTCGATCAAGCACCATGCCAATGAACCCGCGAATGTCGGAGATTGCCGATGACGCGCGCGGCGTACTAAAGACCGGCAAAGTATTCAGTGCCACCATGTCGCGGTTAAAACGGGCTTCCTCTCCCGCAGCAAGATCTAGATAGTGAATTCCCAGTTCTCGAGCTTTAGCAAATAAGGGATCATCAACATCAGTCACATTGCGGACACAACGAACCGTGTGTCCCTTATCTATGAGACGTCGTTGAAGAATGTCGTACATCAAGAAAGTGGCAGCATGGCCAAGATGCGTTGCATCATAGGGAGTTATGCCGCACGTATACATGAGCACCGTCTCCCCCGGCGTAAACGGGACAACCTCTCGCTTTGCTGTGTCGTACAGATACATCGTCATGAGTTACTGGCCTAGGCCCTCGGATCGTTTTTAATTCCAGTGAGTTTGGGAGCAACGCGTGTTTTGTAGCGCACGTTCAATTGGAGAAGAACTGCTGTAAAGGCTTCAATGGCCGTTGCATTAGAAAGTTCTCCCGCATCAAGAGGTCGACAACCTGGGATATGAGCGGTGATATCCATGACCAATTTGATTGCATCAACATCGTCAGAACAGATCAAAACATCTGAGTCAATTGGTTCACCGAGATGCCCCAGCTCCTTCGCTGGCAAATGATGAAACGCCGCCACCACCTTGCACTCTGGAACAGCTGCCTGCACGTGTGCAGCCACGCTTCCTCGAGGTGGAAGCAATGGTTGAAACTCGTGACCCACACGAACCAAAGCGTTAGCCATTGAAATGACAACTTTTCCTCGCAACAAATCAATGTGCTCTTGAGCAGTTGTGGCTGCACCATCCCAAGGAGTAGCAAGCACAACCACTTCACATGAGGATGCCGCCCTGTTGTCGCCAGCCTCAAGCGCAAGATTGAGATCTGGCCACTTTGCCTTCATGGAATCAACTACTTCTAAGGCGCGGTATTTAGAACGAGATCCGAGAACCACAGTGAATCCAACAGATGCAAGCCTGGCCCCAAGGGCGCTTCCTGCAGGTCCGGTTCCTCCAAGTATTCCAATTCGCATGCTTCAGAGCCTTACACATAGACCCCTTCCGAACTACGGTCATATGACATGGGACTCCTTGACGGCAAGAAAATAGTGATCACCGGTGTACTGACCGACGCCTCTTTGGCGTTTGGCGTAGCCCAAATGGCTCAGCGCGAAGGTGCTCAAGTTGTTCTTACTGGCGCCGGCCGAGCACTCTCGTTAACTCAACGAACCGCGCGAAAACTAGATACCCCAGCCGACGTATTTGAATTTGATGTCACAGTGCCAGAGCACGTTGAAACCGTTCGTGAACAAGTGCGCTCATCTCTTGGCCATGTTGATGGGGTCTTACACTCCATTGGCTTTGCCCCCGAGGTGTGCTTGGGCGATGACTTTTTAGCTGCGCAGTGGAATGACGTTGCCATCGCGATGCAGATCTCTGCATATTCACTAAAGACATTGGTTGACGCATTTCTTCCACTCATGGGCCCTGGAGGATCAATCGTTGGACTCGACTTTGACAACACGGTGGCTTGGCCGGCATACAACTGGATGGGCGTTGCAAAAGCTGCACTTGAATCCACGAGTCGTTATTTGGCCAAAGAGTTGGGCCCGCGAGGAATTAGATCGAATCTTGTAGCCGCTGGCCCTATCAAGACAATGGCTGCAAAATCGATTCCTGGTTTCAAACAATTTGAAGATGTTTGGGATGACCGCGCACCACTTGGTTGGGACGTCACAGATTCCACCCCAGTAGCAAAAACAGTTCTTGCATTGCTTTCCGACTGGATGCCCTCGACCACTGGAGAAGTCATTCACGTTGACGGCGGTTACCACGCAATGGGTGCGTAAAAGACGTGACCAACAGACTCACTCAGGCGTCTTCACCTTATTTACGTCAGCACAAAGACAACCCAGTTCATTGGTACGAGTGGGGTGCGGAAGCCTTTGCCGATGCACGGGCGTCCAATAAACCCATTCTCCTGTCTGTTGGGTACTCCGCTTGTCATTGGTGCCATGTGATGGCACATGACTGTTTCGAAGATCAAGAAGTAGCCGACAAGATGAATTCAATGTTCATCAATGTAAAAGTAGACAGAGAAGAACGACCAGACGTAGACGCGATCTACATGGATTCAGTTCAGGCTCTCACCGGCAGAGGCGGATGGCCAATGACTGTTTTCTGTACGCCAGAAGGTGAGCCTTTCTACGGTGGCACTTATTTTCCCAAAGAGTCATTTCTCAAACTCATGGATGCCATCGATGATGTTTGGAAAAATAAACAAAGCGATGTTCGCCAAAATGTTGAGGCGCTACTAGAGGTCATTGGTCGCACCAACAAAATTGAACCTGTTGCTCATGCTGACTTTTCAGAACTGATTCAGTCAACAGTTGGTGAATTACAGAAAAACTTCGATACAACATGGGGTGGTTTTGGCAAAGCCCCTAAATTCCCGTCAACATTCGCAATTGACTTACTCATCCGGGAACATTGCCGAGTTCAAGATCCTCTCTTGCGCGTCATGGCAGAAACATCGCTTGACGCAATGGCAGCAGGAGGAATCTACGATCACCTTGGCGGTGGATTTGCCCGATACAGCGTGGACGATATTTGGCTTGTCCCCCACTTTGAGAAAATGCTGTATGACCAAGCACTCCTTGTTCGCGCATACCTTCATGCTTGGCAGGAATTTTCAGAAGAAAGACACCTCCAAGTAGTCAAAGAAACTGTCGCATATGTTCTTTCCCAAATGACTCATTCAGATGGGGGTTTCTATAGCGCCGAAGACGCCGACTCATTGAATGAACTTGGGCATTCAGAAGAAGGTGCCTTTTACACCTGGACCACTTCCGAAGTTCGAGATGTGCTTGGCGATGACGCTGGTCTCGCGCTCGATTGGTGGGGTATCACAGAAGATGGAAATTTTGAAGGTCGGTCCATTCCTCACCGTTTGCGTGAACGTGGAAACATTGCTCGTTCGTCCACATTAGAAAAACTGCGACAAGAACTATTTGCATACAGATCCTCTCGTCCTCGCCCTGGTCTTGACAACAAAGTACTTCTTGAGTGGAACGCAATGTTTCTGTCTTCCCTGTGTGAAGTTGCACTGGCCACCCAAGATGCCCACATAAAAAGTGCAGCGCTCAAGAATGCGCACTTCCTTGTTCAATACATGCGCTACCCAAATGGTTTCTGGGCACGAAGCTGGCAATCAGATGCCTCGCCACAGGCACAACACAATGCGATTTCTCATGATCTAGCTCATCTCATTGATGCCATGACGCGCATGTATGAACTCACCCAAGATTCCTACTGGATATCTATTGCCACCTCTGTCGCGGAACAACTAATTGACGAGTTTTGGGACCCCATAAACGGCGGACTCTTCACTGTTGGCAATTCAAGCGAAGAACTTGTTGTTAGACAGAAGGACCTCATGGACAATGCAACTGCATCTGCTAACTCTGCTGGAGCACTAGCTCTTATTCGACTCTCTCAACTCACAAAAGATGAAAAATGGGAAGATTATGCACGTCGCATTTTGCTGTTACTGGCACGAGTTCATGCATCTGCTCCATCAGCTTTTTGCAACGCAATGATTGCTGCTAGTTGCTTAACTACCACTGACCGCGATGAATAATAAGGCCTGGTTCCTTGCGCTTGCGTGAAGCACTTCGGCCTTTTTGAGCATCGTCGTCCCGCTCATATCCGATTGCAAGAGTGCCCAAGACAGTGATGTGACTGGGAATACCGAATTCTTCTTTGAGGCGTCGCTCCTCTGTATGAGCAAAGAAGAGTGAACCAATTCCGCAGTCTTCAAGCGCCAACAAAAGCGTCATCGTGGCAAACGACGCATCGATTGTCCAATACGGAGCAACCCAAGAGTCCACGTCACTCAAACTAGTTCTCGCTTTATCTGGCTCTGAATATCGCTCGAGATATGCGGTGTGATCTGTGAGCACGAGAGCAACAAGTGGAGCATCAAGAAGATGTGGGAAGGAGAAGTGTGATCTCTTCTCTAGTGGCAGCGTGATGTCCCAATATCTGTGAGTGTCTTGGTCTTCCAAGACAAGGAGATGCCAGCCTTGTGTCTTGCCTGCACTCGGTGCCCGAGAGGCAAGGTCAACACACGAATCGAAAATTGATTTGTCTATGGGAGTAGAGGAAAACGACCGCACCATCCGGCGCGACCGGACAAGGTGGGAAAACTCCACAGACTTAGGAGAGGGCGCCTAGTTTGACGAGGCTTTCTGTCATGGTCCAACCATGCAGAATGAGAACGCCGCCCTTTTTGGGGTTCACACCTTCAAACAACTCTGTAATTTTTGGAGAGATTTTTTCTGGCTTCGATGACTCAAAATCTAGAAATCCACTCTGTCCACCAGTACTCACCACAAAGGTTTTTTCGTCGTAGTTGTCATCAACATTGAAACGACGAGCAAGTCTCTTACCCCATGCTCGCTCTTCCCCCACTGCTCGATGCCCGGAGCGAGGAATGATTTCTGTGAGAGATTTGAAAGCCTCAACGCCATCGGGAGTAGCAAAACGACTACCCACAACAACGTCTTCATCAGGAAAGGCCATGAGAGCTCGGTGATATGCCTCGCTCATCAAGCCCTTGAGGACAGCGTCTCTTTTACCGTTTCGTTTGATGGTCATGAGACCAATGAGCACGCACGGTGTTCCGCCAATGCGCTCAAGAGTGGAAAATGTAACGCCATGCAATTTGCCATCGATCTTGGCCAAGGTGCACAGCACCCAGTCCTGAGCAGCTTGAGCAAATTGCGACTCAGAGAACGCACCTTCAATAGAAAGCA
>JALRGJ010000161.1 GCA_023253435.1 Ilumatobacteraceae bacterium
GTCAACAGGCATCATGGTAAATGGATCTGCGGGTGCTGATTTTGTTGCGGAGTGTCGACGTTGCCTCAAGCCAATGCAAGAACACGTAGATGTTGCTATTTCAGAGTTGTATCAACAAGTGTTGGAAGACCCCGATGCGTACGCCATTGAAAATGATCAGATCAATTTGTTGCCCATGGTGCGAGAGAACATTTTGTTATCCGTACCCCTTAGCCCCCTGTGCTCCCCAGACTGTCCAGGTTTTTGCCCCCACTGTGGGGCGGACCTGTCGGAGGGGGAGTGTGGGTGTCGTCGAGAGGTGTCAGATCCTCGCTGGGCTGCCCTTGAAGCCTTAAAGGACAAGCTAGAAAGTCCATCCGAGTGAGTTTTTGCCGTAATGGGGCTATCCTCGCCTAGTCCCATATCGGGGCATTTGCCGCTAACACAGGGAGACCACGGTGGCCGTTCCCAAGAAAAAGAAGTCGAAGTCAAAGACACGTATGCGCCGCGCCGCTAACTGGCGCCTTGGTGCTCCTTCACGTAGCACCTGCCCACGTTGTAGTGCCACAAAACTTCCACACACAGTTTGTGGAACGTGTGGTTGGTACAAGGGCCGCGTAGCCGTCACCATCGACTGAGCTTCGGTCCGTACTTATGTTGCCAATCGCCGTTGATGCGATGGGTGGTGACCGTTCACCCCAAGAAATAGTTGCTGGTGCACATCATGCTGCCGAGCTTGGTATTCCTATTCTTCTCGTTGGTCCAGAAAACTTAGAGGGTGCCGGTTCACTCGAAGTGCTTGTTGCATCAGAAGTCATCGCAATGGATGACGACCCTGCAAAGTCTGTTCGTACAAAACGAGATTCCACTCTTGTCCGTGCTGCTGAGGCTGTCCGTGACGGAAAAGCAAGCGCAATGATCTCTGCCGGAAATACCGGTGCCACCATGGCAAGCGCTCTCCTTCGCATGGGTCGTATTACCGGTGTGGCTCGGCCAGCAATTGCAACTCCTGTGCCAGTGCCAGGCAAGCACCATGCAGTGTTGCTTGATGCCGGAGCAAATACCGAAGTTCAACCAGAGTGGCTCGTTCAATTTGCACTGATGGGCTCTGTGTATTCACAACGTCGTTTCGGTGTAGAGAAACCACGAGTTGGTCTTCTCACAATTGGAGAAGAGCCCGGCAAGGGCGACACTCTGCGCAAAGAAGCGTATGAGTTGTTGGCGGTTGCCAAAGGAATAAATTTCATTGGCAACGTTGAGGGTCGAGACATCATGACCGGCGATGTTGACGTCATTGTTACCGATGGTTTCACCGGCAATGTTGTCTTAAAGACGCTCGAAGGAACTTTGAAAACCGTTATCAAGGCGTTGTTTGAGGCTTTCGGTCAGCCTGAATATCAGGAAGCCGCCTCTCAACTCATGCCTGCTTTACTTCCGTTATATGCCACCTTTGATCCTGATGAAGTAGGTGGAGCAATTCTCTTGGGAATTGATGGTGTCTGCATCATTTCTCATGGCTCTAGCAATGCAAAGGCCATGTTGAATGGCATCAAGGTTGCGAAAGAAATGGTGGATGCAAACATGGTGGAGGCAATTCGTGAATCCATCTCCACTAATCTTTCGCTCTAAAGTTTTGTCAGGAGCACAACATGGCAGCAGATCGCAACGCAATTTTCTCAACGGTATGTACGCACTTGGCTGACATTTTGGAGATTGAGGCGAGCACAATTTCTGAATCACAATCGTTTGCCGATGATCTCGGTGCAGATTCCATAGCTCTTATTGAATTAGTGGACAGTCTGGAGCAAGAGTTCTCGGCATCAATTGCAGGCTTCCAGTTCAACGATGACGATCTTGTCGATCTCAAAACAGTCGCCGATGCAGTTGATTACATCGTGCGCGCCCACGGCTAGAACCCATGAACGGCACCACGCCGGAGCAGTTGACGGAGTGCGCTCAACGTATTGGGTATTCATTCAATAATCCAGAACTATTGCGACATGCTCTGGTGCATCGCTCGTGGCAAGCCGAGCACGATGACTCCATTAACAATGAGCGTCTTGAGTTTCTGGGAGACGCTGTTCTCGGATGGGTCATTGCAGATCTTGCATTCCATCGTTTAGGAGACATGCCTGAGGGAAAACTGAGTGATCTCAGAATCAGTGTGGTGAATATGAATGCGCTTGCAGAACTTGCACGCACATTGGGATTGGGTGACTTCATTCTCTTAGGAAAAGGTGAAGATGCAGCAGGCGGGCGAGACAAGTCTTCAATTTTGTCTGATGCCATGGAGGCGGTGCTTGGCGCGGTGTATCTCGATGGTGGAGCTTCAGCGGCATTTGGCTTGGTAGAAAAACTTTTTTCGCCGGCGCTAGAAGCTGCATTGCCTCACCTCGACATGTTTGATGCAAAGTCGCGCTTACAAGAATTGTGTAGCCGTCTCGGATATTCGTCACCTACGTATGAAACAGATGGTGAGGGGCCTGATCATGAGCGCATCTTCACAGCTTGTGTGTACGTAGATGGCGTGGAGCGCGGTACCGGAATAGGCAAAACAAAAAAAGCCGCCGAGCAAATTGCAGCTACTCAAGCGCATCTCGTGTTGTCTCAACAAGACGATGCCTGAATTACCTGAAGTTGAAACAGTCCGGCGCGGAATTGAATCGCAAGTTGTTGGAAGACGCATCAACAAAGTTGAGGTAGGTCGAGAACGGTCAGTTCGGCGGGTTGGCAAAGAAGCGGTGGTTCATGGCCTCACGGGTGCAACATTGCTCAACGCAAAACGACGCGGGAAATATCTGTTGGCAGATTTAGATACCGGCGATGCATTAATGATTCATTTGCGCATGAGTGGTCGTGTGCTTGTTGAACCGGCGGGTACGCAGAGGCCCCCTCATACTCATGTGTCGTTGTTGCTTGAGCCAAGGGGCGGTGCAATTCACGAGATGTGGTTTGTTGATCCACGCACATTTGGTGAAGTGGTGGTGTATAACCCCACTCAGGAGTCGGAGGTGCTTCCTGAGTTATCTCGAATGGGGCCAGATCCAATTTCCGATGAGTTCAACGCCAGCATTCTTGCCTCACGGCTACGAGGGAGGCGCGGCGCATTGAAGCCGCT
>JALRGJ010000162.1 GCA_023253435.1 Ilumatobacteraceae bacterium
AAGCTCGGCTACTTGCGCGATCGGGCTGGCAAGGCCGCGAAGATCCGCGAAAAGCGCGAAGTTTAAATTGTTGCTGCAGAACTCATCGCCCATTTGCGCGTGGTCCTGCACACAGTCCCTCGGAGGACGTAGGTGAACACCGACGACCTCGAGCAATACGAAGCCGAGCGTGAACTGCAACTGGCCAACGAGTACCAAGACGTCGTTGGCATGTTCAAGTTTGCCGTCGAAACCGATCGCCGGTTCTATCTGGCCAACACCGTCGACGTACGCGTTCTCTCCGAGGGTCCGCGTCCACTCCTGGAGATCACACTTACCGACGCATGGGTATGGGACATGTACCGCAAGACCCGATTCATTCCCTCGGTGAGAGTTCTCAGTTTCAAAGACGTCAACGTGGAAGAACTTCCACAACAAGATCTTCTCAACACAGACAATCTGTAGCTGCATCCCGCTTGGCACGTGCACGCTGGGCCGAGCAATTAGTAGCACGGTGGTATGAAAAACAGGGCTTCACGGTGATTGCCATGAACTGGACAATGCGTGGAGGAGAGTTAGACGTTGTTGTTCGCCAAGGTTCTCTGATTGTGGTGTGTGAGGTTAAAGCGCGAGCAACAGAAGAATTCGGTTCACCACTCGAGGCTATGACTGCGCTCAAGCAACAACGTGTGCGGAGGGCAGGGTATGCGTTTGTTCGCCAACTAGGCGAGCCTGGAGTAACGCTCAGATTTGATGTCGCTTCCGTTTTGGGTACTCAACTGGAAATATGTGAGGATTCGTTCTAGATCTAGGAGTTCTTATCGTCTGGTCCAACATGCATGATGCCAATGGCGACGAAGGTCTGGAGCTTCTCGGGGAACTGCTACCAGATGACCCATGCCAGAAGGAATCTCTTGCTCACATCCGGGGCAAATGTAGGACTTCAGTGATTGATACGGCTGCACGCGACGTGTGTCTACGTCGCCATATAAATCTGTCCAAAGGTCACGAGTCATGGCTATCCAAAAAACGCCCAAGCAACGAGCGCAAACGCAACTGTGACTGCAGCAATCACAAACCAGATGTCGGTACTTCTGGCAACTCGTTTGCGTGTTGGATTAAAACCCATTTCTCAAGTATCGCCCATCATCCGACCTTTCCCTCGCACATGATGTGAGTAGCGTTATTGGCATGCGTTTCCGAGTAGTTGTTGTTGCCTGTCTCGGGTGCATATTTCTGATTGGTGGGCCCATGATTGCCACTGCAGCCACCACCACAACTGTCCCTACTTCCACTATGGCTCCGCCCCTTCAATCCACCACCTCCACGTCAACTTCCAGCACCACCTTGCCCTCTGCAGTAACAACTGTTCCTGAAGGGTGCGATGCGCCATCTACCGCACTAGCTGTCTTTATTGGTTCTGTTCGTACATTGTCTGACACCACAGCTGTTTATGACGTGAAGCAAATTCGAGCGGGATCGCTTGAAGGATATGTTTCCGAGGGAACTGTGGAAGTGCGTTACGGGCGTGATGCAAAGTTCTTGGAAGAGGCAACCACTTACATTGTGGGGGTCATTCCAGACCCAGTCACCTTGCGATTATCTTCATCAATCCACGATGCTGCAAAACTATTTGGCGGTGCAGATGTTGCCGGAGCCAATACTGTGTGCCCGGTTTTTGAGGAAGCTGCCCGAACGTTGCACATTGACGGCACAGCAATCGATTCTGGAATTTTTTCTCAATTATTTGAGTCGCCTTGGCGAATTATCGCTGCTCTACTAATTGGACCAGCTTGTGTTTTTCTGCTGCTCTTTGCTGCCGTCAGAGTGCGACAGGGAGTGAAGAATTAGTAACACTCGCTAGTCGGCAAAAGCGGCTGTGGCAAGACCTCTCAGTTCATTCACTGCATGTGCCAAGCCCTTTGGATCTTTGTACAGGGCGCTGCCGGCAATAAGGACATTTGCGCCCGCCTTAGCGGCACCAGAGATTGTTGAAGGTGAGATACCACCATCAACTTCCAGGTGAACGCTGTCATTGAGCCCGCGTGAAGAAATCATGTTTCTGACTTCACGAATCTTTGGCTCCATAGTGGCAATGTACGACTGGCCGCCAAAGCCAGGGTTTACTGTCATCACAAGCACCATGTCTATGAGGTCAAGCACATGCTCTACGGTGCTCGCTGGAGTATGTGGATTCAATGCCACTGCCGCAGTTGCCCCAAGTGAGCGAATGTTTTCCAATGTTCTATGTAGATGGGTGCATGCTTCTGCATGAACAATGAGTCGGTTACAGCCAGCTTCTACGTATCGCTGTGCCATCACATCTGGAGTGAGCACCATAAGGTGAGCCTCAAAAGGTTTTTGTGTGTATGAGCGCACGGATGCAATCACATCTGGTCCAAATGTGAGATTAGGAACAAATTGCCCGTCCATGACATCAAATTGAATGATGTCTACTCCTGCTTCATCGAGTGCATGGATCTCCTCGCCAAATTTTGAAAAGTCTGCGGGAAGAACGGAAGGAGCAATGAGTACTGGCAACGTCACGCTCTCACCTTACTCAATTGGTCGTTGAGTATCCCGAGACACATAACGGTGCTGGCATACGCTAGAGGTGTGCAAAACACCCATGAAGTCCACATTGAAAAGCTTGTGGCAGGTGGAGATGGTCTTGCCCGTATGGATGATGGTCGGGTTATTTTCGTGCCCGGCGTGTTGGCAGATGAAGTTGTCAAGATTTCACTATCTGAGGCGCGTCGAGATTTTGGTCGAGGTGCTCTTGTAGAAGTGCTAGAGCCTTCTTCTCACCGACGAGAAGCGCCATGCATTCATGTCAGCGATGGATGTGGTGGCTGCGATTGGCAACACATTGAACGCCGTATTCAAGGCCAGGCAAAGTTGGCGATTGTGAAAGAGGCCTACGCTCGCACGGCAAAAATGGAAGTAGAGCCACAACTTCGCCGGCTGACAGAGGATGCAACTCGTACGACAGTACGAATGGCGGCCGATTCAGACGGAGCGCTTGGTTTTCGGGCTACTGATTCTCACAACATTGTTCCCGTAGGGACATGCATGGTGAGTCACC
>JALRGJ010000163.1 GCA_023253435.1 Ilumatobacteraceae bacterium
GATGCCCTTCCCGCACATATTTACGATTCTTTTCGTCCCAATGAATGGGATCGTGAGACTGGCTTCCCCTAAGCCCAGCTGCTTCAAATCCGTCACCAATCTCGACACCTTTGACGGCTTGGATACTCATGACGGCCTGAGCCAACAAGGCGTCGATCTTGCGATCCCAATGAACGTGACTACCAAGTCCGATGGGAACGCCATATGCAATGGCCTCAATAATGCCTCCAAGTGAATCGCCTTCACGAGCAGCATCTTTGATTGCTTCAATCATGGATTGTTCTGCTGAGGGGTCGAAGCAACGAACCTCTGAAGAATCAATAGAACCAAGATCTGCCATGGTGGGTAGATCTGTTCTTGTCGTACGCGCAGAACCCATTTGAACAACATGGCTAAGAACCCCCACGCCAATGTGAGAAAGCAGTTGCTTTGCCAATGCCCCAGCTGCTACTCGAGCTGCTGTTTCACGTGCACTCGCGCGCTCAAGCACATCACGAGCATCGTTGAAACCATACTTCTGCATTCCTACAAGGTCTGCATGGCCCGGGCGAGGTTGCGTCAGCGGCGACTCTGTTGCACCTGGTTCAGGAGACATTTCCGCATGCCACTTATCGGAGCGGAACCATTCTGAGTTCTGAATTTCAATCGACACAGGAGAGCCAAGTGTGCGTCCGTGACGCACCCCACCCACCAACGTGATGACATCTTTTTCAAATCTCTGACGCGGCCCTCTGCCGTATCCCAGACGACGTCGCGATAGTTCATCCTCAATATGTGAGGACAGAATTGGCAGACCAGCAGGGAGTCCCTCAACGATCACAGTCAGAGCCCGACCATGTGATTCTCCTGCGGTGAGATACCTAAGCACGTTGACAGGCTACTTCTGACGAGAAGCAAGTTCTCGTTCCGCTGCATTTCTTAGGGATTGAGCGTCTGGTTTCCAGCCAAATTGATGGACACATTGACGTCGCGCTTGCTGAATCAGCATCCACAGCCCGTCAATAATTCGTGCCCCTACCCTCTCGCCATCGGCTAAGAGTTGAGTTTTCATGGGCTGATACACAGCATCAAGAATGACAAGACGAGAATGAAGATCTGTGCTCTCCACAGGAGAGAAGGTTGAATTCATTCCTACAGATGTTGCATTCACAAGAATGCTTGCATTTTGTAGATCTGAGGGAGAACCAATAGTCAACGAACCACCGCTTACACAAAACTGCTGCACCCGGTGCACTAATTCTTCTGCTTTAGCGAGTGTGCGATTAACCACTACAACATGAGCGCCTCTGTTGACCAATGCCAACGCAACTGAACGTGCGGTACCTCCAGCTCCTAGAACTACTGCATTGGCTCCCAAAATATTTGCATTCCCTTGCTCAACTAATGCATCACAACATCCGTCACCGTCTGTGTTATGTCCAATCCAACCATTCACACCACGTGAAAGACAATTGGCAGCATTCAAAGCACCCACATTGTCATCAATGCGCTCAAGATATGTGATGACTTCTTCTTTCAAGGGCATTGTGACTGAGACAGCGCGTACCCGAGACTCCCATAGGTCTTGGAGGGTCTGAGCGACTTCATGTACCTCACAATTAATTGCGGCGTATGAGGCCTCTATCCCCTGCAAACGAAAAGCTTCGTTATAGATCGCTGGCGACAATGAGTGCGACACCGGAGAACCCAGCACTGCACCAAGTACGGGTAAGGAATTCACGGCAGTAAACCTGCCGTCTTCGCTTTGTCTACGTTCACGAGATGCTGCTCATATGTAGTTGCGAATGCATGACCACCGTTGGAATCGGCCAAGACGTAATAGAGGTACTGGCACTTGGTTCCTACTGGAAGTCCTATACAAGCAGGATCATTTTTAGGTGGCGCACCGGAAGGCGATAACGCTGCACGAATTGAAGCTCTTCCTGGATTAGCAATAGGTGTGGGTGGAAGGCCCTTCTTGATGTAGGTGTTGTAGGGGGTATCTGTCGCTTTCATATCCAGCCAACTCATTGCTGGATCTTGGCCGTACTTAACTGCTGCGTCTATCTCTAATTTCATCCCGGCTGCGAGACGGTTGTAGATGACTTGAGCAATCTTTGCTCTGTCATCGGCAACTTTTGCTTCGCGCTCCACCATCGACGCAATGACCAACAACTGATATGGAGAGACACCTCGTGCTTTTGCTCCATTAATGAGATCCAACTGTTTTGCTACTCGCTCCATAGTTTGAGCCAGAGTGGAAACCACTCGCGCTTCTGAATCATCACCTGATACTTGATACGTATCAGGGAAAAGAAGGCCCTCCAACGTTGTGGTGCCAGCAGGTAATAGCGAAGAGACTACAGATCCATTAGTTGCAGATGTTACAAACGCGTCTGCATTGAGTCGGGTGAGTTTTGAGGAGAGCCGTTCACCCATTTGTGCAATCGTCATGCCCTCAGGAAAAGTAACCGAGACAAAGGTTTGTGCTGGCGGCGTACCCAGTGCTTTCAGTATGTTTCCGGCCGTATCTCCCGGACGCAACGAGTAATAACCAGGAGTCAGTTCAATGTCTTCTTTTGTTGAGGCATACCATCGAAACAACGTGGCATTCCCAATTAAGCCTTGATCCTGTAATCGATCTGCAACCACAGACAAGGTGTCGCCCGTGTTCACCGTGAAATTTATGGCTACCCCAGGTTCACCCGATGGATTCAATTCTCGTGCCACCCAAAAACCAATCGCACCTATCAAAATAATTGCTGCACAAAAAGCAATACCCACTGCCTTTAGCGGACCTTTGAAACGCGCGTAATCGGGTACAACTTCCTCGAGAGAGGACTCTGGCACGCCAGTTACGGCATCCCAAGGGTCTTCATGCCAGTCCTTTGGAAGCAGTGGGTCGCCTTCCACGACTATCCCCCGGCCCGATTCTTTTCGTGTTGCGAATCTAACCAAGATTGCAAGATAAACGCAGCAGCAATTTGATCGACCACCTTGCGACGATCCTGAGCCTTGACGTCACGATCTATTAACACTTTGTCCGCCTGAACTGTGGTTCGGCGCTCGTCGTGT
>JALRGJ010000164.1 GCA_023253435.1 Ilumatobacteraceae bacterium
GCTCTATCTTGTGAAACCACGTCCCCCATTCGCGCACACACTCCCAAAGCAAAATGCTGGTACCACCTGGATTCACTGGGGCATTTTGTGGCAATGTATCGACCTTTCTTGGACCCAGCAGACAGAACAATATCTGAACCACTATCCGGTGAGGACTCCCAAAGTCGGGTAAGCGTAGCTCTGACTTTTCTGGCCGTCGCATACTGAACTGTGTCCTTTTTCTTGCCTTTCTCTGTGGACCTCATGAGAAGCATTAAAGCTTGCATCATGCCTCCATGGTGACCAAGGGGAAACGGCCCAAGAGATGGCATTGGCGAGAAACCCAAATAGTCTCCATATCTATTCATGAAACGAACGTTGGCTACATGAGACTTGACAGTTCCAGTAGCATGAGACCAAAACGCATCCAGAGTAGCTCTGATAGCAAGTGCTTCGAAGGCAAGGTCCTCAGCTCGATTGGGGATTAAGCTTCGCCCTTTGATGTTTTGGGATTGACAGTTTGGGCACTGGAACGCAGTGCAAAGATGATCGCCGGGGCGGGCGACTCTGAACCTTTCTTCGTCGTCTACCTCCGCCAACGATGCACCGTTGAAATCCCTGGGTAGCTTGATTTCGAAACAATCCATCTCATGTGCCCTGAAGCATTTTGCACACCAAGCCCCCGTGCACTTCGGGAAGTTCCCTCGGGTTACTCCAAAGTTGGCGCAGATAATGCCCGACCCGAATGTTACTCGTTTTTGACAACGCTGACAGGGAGCGTCCAATTTCCACCACCTTCTCGGATTCCATTCTGAGTAGCCATGGATAGGACCTGTGCATAGGAAAGGAAAGACCAACAACAAGGGGTTCGTGAGCAAAATGTGGCCAGACAGTTCCAGGATGCAACATAAACCAAATATCAACTTCTTTTTCAAATCGCGTTTGCCACTCCTCCCAATAAAGTATCCTTGGAATCAAAACAACGTGTGTTAGTTCGTGGCGTCGTTTTTGTCTCGAGCGCGACAGCTGCTTCAAAGCAATCAATGCAGCTGCTGGTGGCGGCGCCCAAATGTGGATTCCGGGAAGGTGGCCGTCCCAAAACCAGCCCTCCGGTGAAAGAGGCCCTGAATAGTCTCCTTGCATCCAACTTCTAAGCCAGGGTATGAGAGTGGCCCCCGCCACATCAAAACAACCCTTTGACAGCGGCAGATAATTCCGAAGGTCATATCCCAGAGAGATACCAGTTTCAAAATCTCCCCGAGACCAACCATCAATTCCAGAATCAATCATTCGGTTGCCAGAAATGTGGCATACGGTGCAGTGCACTTCGTGGACCCGGCACTCTATCCGCAATTCCAAGACCAAATTGAACAGGTGCTTGGCAGTGGACAAACCCTTAAGCCAGACAGCCGACCAAACAGCATTGTCAGTGAATGGCCATAGGGCGCACCCGTCATGAATACCCGACCGAATCTCCCTAATCAAATGATTCACTTGGTTTATGGCTTCTCAACGTTTGAACCGCCTTCGGCAAACTTTGCATCCCACAGCCCCCGTCGGCCTCGTATGGTGCCATCAGGGAACTGAGTAACACCTCCAAAGCCTTCAGCTGAAGCATCACCAATGTAGTAGCGATATTGAGTTGCTGATGCGGGTCGAATGAAAACCTCTCTGGGTGTATCACCTTCGAAGAGCTGAATTAATGCCTCACAATGATCGATTAGTTCTGGAGTGATCGCCGTGAGCAGAGGATAGCCCACCATCGCCGCCGCTGTAGACGAATCGTTGATCTCCAACGCCTCTGCGGAGTTCATGGCGGCTTCTTCTTGTATGGGAGTGAGCCCACAGTCATACTGAATACCAGACTGTGTCAAATCCAACTCTGCCTTGGCCCGAATCCTCCATCCGTTGCGATCACGATCGATACGAAAAGCTTCGATGGCATTGAAGAAACCCTTCAAATAAGGGCGAGCATCGAGGTAAACTTCGGTGACATTCACACCCAAACCGGCAATCCGTCTAAGTTCCGCAGTGGCCAAAAAGTCGCCTACCTCAGCCTGAGTGATAACCCAGTCCAGGCCATTCTTGAACCTGAGCCACTTCTTGGCAGTGGTAGACTTCCTAGGCAGCGGTTGATCGGTGTGCATGATTTCACCTTTCCATGCACCCGGCTTACAGGTAGGTTGCCTGTACTTGCGATCGTCCGCCTGATTGCCAACGGAGTTCATTCGCGACTTCAACCACTTGGCAGCAGCAACAGCATTCATGTTATCACGTCCTCTAGCAGTAGGGTGGATGTCGTCCACATAATCAACTTGAGCCGCAGCCAGTTCTCCGTCATCTCTAATCCTCATGACCCTAGGAAGTGAAGGGTCCCATGTGGGAGATGTTGGAAGGTTGAGAATGACCTTAGCATAAGAGTAGGGCGACTTGGGGTGATTTGGCGGTCCTTTGGCCCACTCCAGAATTCTCTGCTGGCAAATACTTGCAATGGCTGGGGAACATCGCCCACCGAAGTGCAAAACTGAAAATCTGAGAAACCATTCTGGCTCGAGAGAGCCGTCATTCCGAGTGCTTATCATTCGCACACCTGTGTACGGCCGGTCCTTGTGATGAGCAGGAAAGTTGTTGAATTGAGCACCCACATCAATATCTGCCTGCCACGACTTAATAAAGCTGGCGGCTTCGCGGGAATAGTCCTCGTCAGGACAGCCCATCTTCAAGTAGCGCTCTACCGGCAATGAGAGCCACTTAACCACTATTTCTTCCAGATCCCGAAAATCTCCCAAGATAAATGACGGAGCCCAGAGGCAACTGTTGTGGCCGTTGGCCTTGGAGTCCCAGACGACACGTACATCGTCTGCCTTCGGAACAGTAAAACGAGGAATCACTAGTCTCATCTTGCCCGACTCCAAGTATCTGTTGAACCACAACCTAAAGATCTTGTCTCGCGTGAGCAATTCTTGCTCTCTGGTCTCGGTAGGAATATTGCGCATCCATCCTTGAGGTAAGACAGTACCCGGCAATTGCCAACA
>JALRGJ010000165.1 GCA_023253435.1 Ilumatobacteraceae bacterium
AGCTACATCCCAGATCGCTAACAACACGCATTGACCTTCATGGGTGCAAGAACCATCCTCATGGGGCTGGCCAAAGTCACCCAATTTGATGGGGCCATCGACGGCAGAGATGATGTCCGATAAACGAATGTCGGATGCTGGTTTAGCTAGTACATAGCCACCACCCACTCCACGCTTTGATTTCACCAGGCCCGCACCTTTCAGAGCGAGAAGAATTTGCTCGAGGTAGGGCTGGGGGAGACCGGTGCGCTCGGCAATGTCTCGCACAGAGGTGGGAGCCCCGGTTTCAGCATGCAGAGTGAGAGACAAAAGGGCCCTGCAGGCATAGTCGCCTCTCGTAGAAACTCGCACGATCCCATCGTAGGTGCTGAACTAGGGCGGTGAGTGATTTCCGGCCTGTTCTTCCCCAATATGCAGGGGGCTGTCTCTCTGGCATTATCCCGGCTCTCTGTTCACCGAGCACTTCTGAACTTCCCAGTTGGATGCCATCAATAGTTCAGGGTGCATCACGGGTAGTCCTGTTGTTGATTGATGGACTTGGTTGGAATCAATTACAAAAGTACGCAGAACACATGCCTGTGTTATCAACTTTTGTGGGCTCAAGTATCACCACCATCGCACCATCGACAACCGCGACAGCCTTAACTTCGTTAACGACGGGACTTACTCCGGGGGAACATGGTCTTATTGGATATCGCATCGATCTTGGCGACACGGTGATGAACGTGTTGCGATGGGGTGATGAGAATGGAGATCTACGGAGGCGGTATCCACCATCTCAGGTTCAGACTTGTCCACCCTTTCTCGGGACCAGTGTTCCTGTACTCAGCAAAGCAGAGTTAGAGGGAAGTGGCTTTACAGAGGCGCATCTCAAAGGTGTGAAGCCAATGGGCTGGCGAAGTGCAAGCAGCATTCCGGTCATTGTTCGAGAAGCGTTAGACGCCGGTGAGCCTTTTGTGTATGCCTATTACGACGGCGTTGACAAGATTGCCCACGAAAGAGGATTTTCAGATCACTATGTTTCAGAACTGCGTTACACAGATCGATTAGTGGGTGATCTCATTGATGTCTTGCCTGCAGACACTGCATTGATAGTGACAGCCGATCATGGGCAAGTTCATGTGGGAGAGAACACAATTGTCCCTTCTCTCGATGTCACCCAGCATGTTCGTCATCAGTCCGGTGAAGGACGATTTCGGTGGTTGCATGCCAAGAAGGGACGCCAAGACGATCTTTTCGCTGCTGCTCGAATGTATGAGAACGTTGCTTGGGTGGTAACTCAACAACAAGTGCTCGACGAGCATTGGTTTGGCCCACGGGTAACAGACGCTGTTGTGCGCAGAATGGGTGACGTGGCTCTTGTTCCTTATAAACCTGTGAGTTTTGACGAACCCCTAGATACGGGTGCGTTTTCTCTTGTATGTCGGCACGGTTCACTGACGGCAGACGAGATGCTTGTGCCACTTCTTGCTCATCGTGTCTGAAAGCAAGAGCAGAACTCACTCTGAGGAGGCAGAATAGAGGGGTGTCAGACTCTCAAGAAAACCCTCAAGTGCTTACCAATGCAGAGGTCGTCACGCCTCCTTCAGAAAATGGCAATACCGCAACGACAGAGAGCGTGACAGAGCCAGCAAAAGTGATGCGCATAGGTTCTATGGTTCGTCAGTTGTTAGAAGAGGTGCGTGGAGTCCAAATGGACGAGGCCAGTCGAGAAAGAATGGCTGAAATTTATGAGCGCTCCATCGTGGAAATCTCCTCGGCCCTGTCTCCCGATCTTGCAGAAGAACTTCATGTGTTAGCGCTTCCCTTCAAAGATGGTGAAGTGCCAAGTGATGGAGAATTACGGATTGCTAAGGCACAGCTTGTGGGGTGGCTCGAGGGGCTGTTTCACGGCATTCAGGCGACTCTATTTGCCCAGCAACTGGCTGCTCGTCAGCAAATTGAGCAGATGCGTCAAATTCCTGGTCCAGACCAAGGTCAAGGTAATCCTGGGGGCACGTACCTGTAGCACCCGATCTCTTTGGCTTCAAGGCTGATGAGACACCCGACTGCTAATTTTGCATGGTCGGTAGCGGAGGGAGGTTGAATGTCGTCTTCATTTACACACCTCCATGTTCACACCGAGTACTCCATGCTCGATGGCGCGGCTCGCCTCGATGAGCTTGTTGCCAAGGCCGTTCGAGATGGTCAACCTGCACTTGGCATTACCGATCACGGAAACATGTATGGCGTGATCGACTTCTATAAAGAATGTCAAAAACAAGGCATAAAACCCATTCTTGGGACTGAGGCCTACATGGCACACGATCATCGCACCGAAAGAATTCCACGTCGCGGAAAACTCGATGACAATGGTGGAACCGATGAAGGTGGACGAAAGCAGTACTACCACCTCACGCTTTTGGCGGAGAACAACCAGGGTTACAAGAATCTCATTCAGTTATCCAGCCTTGCGTTCCTTGAGGGATACCACTACAAGCCCAGAGTGGACTGGGAACTCCTGCAGCAATTCTCCTCCGGACTCATTGCTACCACCGGTTGTTTGGGTGGCCATGTGCTGCAATCACTTCTCAGAGGTGATGAAAAGGGTGCGATAGAGAAAGCGGGGCGATTACAAGAAATCTTTGGAAAAGGAAACTTGTTTGTTGAGTTGCAAGATCACGGACTTGCCGATCAAATCCGAACCAATCCCCAACTCGTCAACATCGCTAAAAAGATTGGCGCACCACTCATCGCTACAAATGACTCTCACTATGTAGAGCAGTCAGATCATGAAGCTCACGATGCATTGCTCTGTGTTCAAACCGGAGCCCTCATGCGCGATCAGGATCGATTTAAGTTCGAAGGAACCGAGCATTACCTCAAGTCTGCGGCGGAGATGCGCCACCTGTGGAAAGAGTTGCCCGAAGCATGTGACAACACTCTTTTGATTGCAGAACGAGCAAATGTAGACATCACGTTTGGTGAGTATCAATTGCCAGA
>JALRGJ010000166.1 GCA_023253435.1 Ilumatobacteraceae bacterium
CGCACGACTTTCATATAGGTACCGTATCTGCGATTTGTTATCGGTTCCCGTCAGGGACTACCTATTGCGAGCAACTTCTAATAAAGAATTCAGCATTTCTTCAGAATTAGCAACTACAGGACTGCGTCTTTCACGCGGATCTACGACAAATAATTCTCTTCCATCAACATCTGCCATGACTGCTCCAGCTTCCCTACTGATGAGTAAGGCCGCTAAGTAATCCCATACTCCGTGATCATGAAAATCTACGTACCCGTCTAAACCACCACGAGCGACTAGAGAAATATCTAAGGCTGCGGCGCCTAGAGTGCGAATTTGCCACCAGGGATGATTGCCTGGTGCTAATCCGTTCGTTCCAACAACTGCCTGAGAAACATCTCGTAACGGATGCACCCTAAGCACGTTTCCGTCACAATTTGCCCCCCCACCTCGTGTTGCCGAATACCGCGTCTCGGTGCCAGATTGTTCTGCCACGAGCGCCGCACGTAATCCATCTCTGTCGATGACACAAATTGAAGTGGCATACCAAGGCAAATTTTTACTTGCGTTAGTGGAGCCGTCTAAGGGGTCAACAATTGCGAGAAGAGAATCATCTGTGATGGGCCACTCAAATCCTGTCAAACCACTTTCTTCAGAAAGAACTGCAAATCCTGCAGACTCCAACATGTCAACGATGACATCGTCAATCACTACATCAGCTTTGTACTGACCCTCACGCTCCCCGCTTTCTGCCCAATCTGATATTTCGTCCAGAGTGTCTGCTGCTGCATCAGCAACATCGTGCAGAAAGGCCATGATCTCACGATCATCAGAGTTGTAGTTCAAAAGGGGCACAACAAAACGGTAGTGTCCAACACGTGGCAGTTATCGACATTGCCGGTTTTGTGACCGATCTCAAAAACCACGCCATAGATCATGGCTTTCATGTTCATGATGAGCGTCATTTTGTAGAGACCTACTCACTACGTCAGTTGTGGGAGGTAGACCTTCATCCGGGTGAGGCCTGTACTGGGCCAATAGATCTGCACGTCAGTTTTGAGATTGATCCACGGATCCTTTTAAGTTTTGAAGATGTAGTCCTGGCAATGGACGACCCAGACGATGAGCCATCCGGAGAATTCTCTCTCCCTTTGGTTTTCACGTGGGCTTTTCCCCCTCTCGTGACTCCCCCTGACCTTCTGATCCTGGCTACCCACGTCGCTGGCCTAGGTGGCATCTCACTGCCACTTGAAGTATCAGCCATTGATTCATTCCAACAAGTCACCGATGCACCAGAGCGCAGCCTTACTGTGATTGGTCGTGTTTCTGTTTCTCTTGCGCAAATCTACAAAGGCGACATTGAAACGGTGTGTGGTGTTCTTGAGACTTGCCGACAGGTGAGTTTGGATTTGCTCAGCCAAGTGCCCGCCTGGATTGGTGAATAGATCTAGCGCGCCACCAAGGCGACTCTCGCTACCACACCACTGAGACCATCTGGCCTTGGTAACAATTCCACAGTTGCACCACTAGCAACTGCAAGTTGACGAACAATTGCCAAACCTAAACCAGTGCCTGGCAGATTCTCCGTATTAGTTGCTCTCCAGAAACGCTCAAATGCAAGAGTTAATTGTTCTGGCTTCAGCCCTGGACCATGATCCAAGATGTCAATAATTACTCGGCCTTCTCTCTTGGTCAGTGAAATCTCCAGTGACGAATGAGCAGGTGCCACACCAAGAGCATTGTCTATGTAGTTATCAATTATTTGCTCTAACGCACCTTCCATGACACTGCACATTGCTGAATCTGGGAGAGAAGAAATAATTTCAATATTCTTCTCCACAGCTAGTGGTTCCCACATTTCAAGCCGTGACTTCACCACTGCCACCGCATCTACGGTTACCGTCGCAGACGTTGCGCCTTCAATACGAGACAGAGCAAGTAACTGCTCCACCATCTCTTGCAAACGATCTGTTTCATGTCGAGATGCTTCTAATGCTTCTGCTGCGGCGGAATCGGACTCATGAAGTGCCGATTGCGCTTGCTCAAGTCTGAGCCGTAACGCGGTCAATGGAGTTCGTAATTGGTGAGAAACAGCTCCCGCAAAATGACGTTGGTTTTCTAACATCAAGCCCACTCGACCTGCCATCACATTGAATGACCGAGAAAGTTCGCGAACTTCTGGTGGCCCTTTTGTGTCGTCGGCTCGGACAGAGAAATCACCGTCTGCTAACCGTTCAGTTCGCTGCGTCAACCTACTGATGGGGCCTGCTATGCCCAGCGCTATGGGGATAGCAATTGCCGCTGACGCTGCGAGCGTGATGAGTCCGGCAATCACAATTCCAAGAATCTGTTCTCGCACTTCTTTATCTACCTGAGATTGAGGATGAGAGAGACGCACAACCCCAAGAACTTGATCACCGAGAAGCACTGGCACCGCAACAAAGAGAAGTTGTTGACCCAAGGTCACCGAATTTCGTTCACCCACCGCCGGCACACCCTCAAGTGCGTTACTTATCTCTGGCCTATTTGAAAAGTCAGAACCAATAACTGTTGTCTGGTCATTTGCGGCAACAACTTGACCCAAACTATTTGTCACCACAACACGCGCGCGACTTCTTTGAGAATATTCCTCAATGTATGGCTGCAGAGAAGGGAGTACAGAGCCTTCAGTTGTGTTCAGAGTTTCTTTGGCGTGTCCCGCCAAGATGAAAGCGTCGCGTTCCAATGCCGTGACTAAGCGATCTTTTTCCACTCGTGAGACAAAAGAAACCAGAGGGATGCTGAACACAATCAGAATTACGATTGCAGAGCCAACAAGAGCCCCAATGAGACGAGCTCTCACTGTTCAACCTCTACAAACTTAAACCCAACACCACGCACCGATTGAATCCAGTCTGCATTTCCTAGTTTTTTTCTGATCGATGCAATATGCGCATCAAGAGTTTTGGTCGTGCCATACCAATTGGTATCCCACACATGTTCCAGGATGTCGTTTCTACG
>JALRGJ010000167.1 GCA_023253435.1 Ilumatobacteraceae bacterium
AAACAACGAAGTAGCTCTCGTACCAGCATGGATACCCGCACCAGAGAGTTGCACGCCAATTTTTATTGAGCCGTTTGACACCTTTGGACTGGGCAATCATCCAACAACTGTTTTGGCGCTCCGTCTTGCACTGAAGCATGTACCGCCCCAGTGCACAGTTTTTGATCTGGGCTGTGGCACAGGAGTGCTGGCAATTGGGGTTGCCAAGCTTTTAAATTGCAAGGCTCACGTCACTGACATCGCACCCAATTCCCAACAGATCGTTCAACACAATTGCGATATCAATTCAGTGGACGGAATCACTTGGTCAGAAAACATTGCCGGTACTCATAACCACGCAGTTCTCGCAAACATTCTGGCACCAGTCCTGATTGAACTCTCAGACAGTATTCAAAAAGCACTGGCTATTGACGGCGTGGTGATCCTAAGTGGAATGCGAACAGAACAAGTCGACGGGGTAGTAAAGCACTTCACGACATGTACACAAATAGATGCAGACACACTTGAGGGCTGGACCGCAGTAGTTCTGAAGAAGAACTAACGGAAAGCCGTGTTACGAAATATTGCGAGCGCGAACACCAATAGGAGCAATCAGTCTGTAACCAGCTGCATGACGCTCCTCTTCAGACTCGCCACCCCAAAAGCCGTATTCGCGATTACGACGCGCGAAGTCTCTGCAATCAACCAGCACTTCACATGACTGACACACTTCTCTTGCTTGTGCTTCACGACGCTCGCGAGCTTGCGGACGTTCTGCCGCAGGAGGGAAGAAGATGGCGGAAAGACCCTTACATTCGGCGCCAACAGACCAAGACGTATCGTCCCATTCGCGGAATGAAAACAGATCTCCGATGGCCATGGTTGCCCCCAACTTCGCCGTGTTGGTTACAGAATAGCCGCTCAGATTTTTTGGTCAATTCCGTGGACTTGACAAAAAACTAAGAATGCAAAAGAGCAGAAACACCGGCCGCAAAAGCGTCAACATCTGCCTCAGAGGTATCCCATGACGTCATCCATCGAACTTGTGACTTTGTGACATCCCAATCCCAAAAGAAGTTCCACTCTTGTAATTTGTGTTTCACATCGCGGGGGAGAATGGGGTACATGCTGTTTACTTCAGGTGCCTGAATAGACAGGCCGGGAAGTGATTTCACCTTCTCATATAAACGTGCGGCCATTGAGTTGGCATGGTGGGCTGTAGTTATCCACAGGTCATCAGAGAGCGCCTCAACAAATTGAGCAGCGATGTAACGCTGCTTGGATGGCAACTGAGTGGACTGTTTGCGAATGAAGGGAGCTCGGGGAGAGGCAACACCAGGACGCAACAAAATAGCCTCAGCACCCAACATCGCATTCTTAGTGCCCCCAAATGACACAGCATCTACACCAGCTCCAAAGGTGAGATCTCTGAATGTCTGCCTAGTGCCACCAGAAGCAGCAACAGCATTTGAGATTCTTGCTCCATCAAGATGCACTCGCATGCCATATGAGTGGGCCACATCGCACAGGAGGCGAATCTCATCAGCGGTGTAGAGCGTTCCCAATTCAGTTGCTTGAGTAATAGAGACGACTCCGGGCTGCACATGGTGAACGTTGCCAAGAGCCGTGGCGAGGGAATGCAAGTCATCAGGCAGGAGCTTGGCGTTATCGGAATCGACGTCTTGCAACTTCACGCCGAGTATGTGCTCGGGAGCACCAGTTTCATCAACATTGATGTGAGACCAGTTAGTACACACCACAGACTCAGCAGGCTGAAGCAAACTACCGAGCGCCACAACATTGGAACCGGTTCCGTTAAAAGTAAAAAGAACTTCAACATCTAGGTCACACAAGTCTCGAAATGCCCTCACTGCGTCTTGAGATATTTGATCATCGCCATAAGCACGCACATGACCCGTGTTGGCTCTCGCTATGGCCTCCAGATAACGAGGATGGGCTCCACTGAAGTTGTCACTCGCAAAAAAAGTTGAAGGGGCAACAGGCATATCCACAAAAATTGACTCTATCTGCCATACCTTTTCGTCATGACGAAAAGCACCAACGATGAGAGACAGCGGAGCAGCAAGACCACAGATGACCACCGATGCCGATGGTGCCGACACGTCCTCACAGAACAGACCGGCCCAGGACGACGAAGAGAATTTTGCAGTCAGAAATGTCGACAATGGGACTGGGTGGCGCGCCAAAGGGCTACAGAACTGGCGTTATCTGAGAACGAACTCGTGGTAACTCGCGATGAACTCGATGTGCTCAAAGATCAGCTGTATGTGCTGCATTGTGCAGTCATCGATGCCAAAACAGATATTGCTCAGGAACGCCATACGAAAGAATCGTTATTGGATCTCATTCAGTGGCTCATTGATGCAGCAGAACCGGTATCACTGGCTTCTCTCAATCCATCTTTGCGCCCATAATGTCCGTTATGTAATTTATTGATTCCCATACACACAGGGGTTTCGGGGCGATTTCCCTCCTACCTGGCTTCTAAGGTGCATTCATGACAACTCGTTCACTGGGTCCTGGCAAAGATCCAGACCGTGTACTCACGGAACTTGAATCTCTCAGGATCCACGATGTTGCATGGCGTGAGGGTCGTTGTTTCACCCTCGCCTATAGCGCTGGTCCCGAAGCTCAGGCACTGTCTGAGGAGGCATATAGACGTTTCTCCGGAGAGAACGCTCTCAACACAGCCGCCTTCCCTTCCCTGCGGGTCATGCAACAGCAGGTGGTAGACGTTGTAGCTGGTTGGTGCCACGGAGATTCAGACACCGCCGGATTTATGACTTCTGGTGGCACAGAAAGTTTGGTGCTCGTTGTTCGCTCCGCTGTGAAGCGTGCAATGCGAGAAGGCAAAGACCTTTCTCGCATGAACATGGTGCTCCCCACCTCTGCGCATGCGGCACTGGAGAAGGGTGCGGATTATTTCAATGTTGAAAGCCGTCGCATCCCTGTGCGCGCGGATTGGCGAGCTGATGTAG
>JALRGJ010000168.1 GCA_023253435.1 Ilumatobacteraceae bacterium
CCGCACAAAGAAACATGTGCCGTGCCGCCATTGAAGGTACCGAAGCACCGTCACAAATTTAAGCGACAGTTTGTTCTCGTCTGCGACGACGTGTCGCAGGTATCAGTAAGCCAAACAGCACACCAAGCGCCAATATGACGCGGGTAGCCGTGCTAGTTGCCACCCGAGAGACTAGCGACGGGTTATCAACAATGACTCGAAGACCAAAGACTGCGTCTTTCACGTTACTTAAATCCCCTGACGTCACCAATGTGTGAGTACCTGCCGACAACGAGTCAGGAATGATCCATTGCTTCACACCATCTCCATTGACATCCGCTTCAATTGAGCCGAGCGCCGTGGGATCTGAGAACACAGCAACTTTTACAAGTGATCCAGGCTTGAATCCCACGACTGTGACTCGTACTCGATCTCCGCGACGTACTTCAAAACGAGAGTCTGCAGACAAGTTGATTGTCTTTGAATCTTTATCAAAACATTCAACTTTGACAGCTGCATTCAGATAGGACAAAGTGAAAGAGGACAACGTCGTTTTCGTGTCTACTTTCGCTGGCTTTCCACCAATAAATAATGCTCCGCCCCGTTCGGTATCTGCTGCGCTCGCTATCGCCTTCACCTCGTCGGTTGTGACGCCGACAAACTGCTCCACGGCCTCTGCCTGGCTAATCGTGGTTGTCGGTGCCTGTGTGGAACTTGTCGAGGAAGGCGTGGTGGATGACGACGTAGATGAAGTAGTGGACGATGAACTTGTTGTGGAAGACGTTGAACTCCGCACAGTTGTTGTTGTCGTAGTACTCAAGGGAACAGTTGCTGCTGTTGCAAGGGTTGTTGTTGTCGACTGTGGAGCCGAAGTAGTCGAGGTAACTGAAGGAGTTGTGGTGGATGTGGTTGGTGGAACAGTTGTGGAAGTTGAAGTTGTTGAAGTAGTCGTCGATGTTGTCGTAGTAGTCGTGGTCGTTGTCGTAGTACCGCCACCAAGCGATGAAGCGCATCCATACTCCAGGGCGTATGCACTTGAGTACACAACATCAGCATCTCTGGTGTAGGTGCCACCCCATGAGGAATCAGATCCTGATGCTGAGAAGAATGACAGGGAACCGGGACTGAAGTTTGCAACTGCAAACTTGCCATTCGGTAAGAATGCAATGTCAATTGGATAATTCACTTGACTGATGTCTGTGTACGTGGAGAAGTCTGCTGCATACACTCGCACGTAATAAGTTGGGCTTGTCAACATGGCAAAAACACGTAGACCATCTGGTGAGTACTTCACTCTTCGGATTGATTGTGAGCCAACAGTAGGTGTGTTGAGACCTGCAGTTGCACCATTGATGTCAACCATCTGCATAGTCACTGTGTTGACGAAGGAAATAGTTCCATTTGAAAAGTTCGAGATAACAGCACGTGTACCACTTGGATTGAAATCAATGCCCTGTCCAGAACTAATAGTTGATGTTGTATTCCCAGCAAAAAACATTTGAGTTCCTGCAGTGTTGCTGTCGCCATCAAGGACTGTTTGAGTTGCAAGATCTACGATTGCGACGCCTTCAACATAATTAAATCGAATCCATAATTGACTGTCGTCTGGTTTGATTGCCATTGCAGATGGCGCGGCAGAGAGAGCTATCGATCCGGTAACGGAGTTGGTGGCTACGTCAATAATGTCTATTCGGCTGTTGGTGTTGTTTGTGGCGTACGCCGTCGTACCAGTCGAGTTAACTACAACGGCCCAGTACGTTCCCGTGGTCGTTATTCTTGTGACAACGTTCGTGGCTGTATCCATGACCGCAACGCCTGCCCACGTGGCAATAAACAGTTTTGACCCATCTGGAGTGGCAACCATGTCGTAAGTGGTATTGCCTCCAACAGATGCACTGGTACCTGCCGATGCACCATTGAGATCTATGACTGCTTGAGTCGACGCATCGTAAGCGTTAACTGCTGAATAACCGATAAAGACCGATGGTGCACACGCCGCATGAACCTCATTGGCAACGACTGTGAATGAAATAAGAGAAGCAAAAAGAACCGCAACCCCTGCAAATACTCTCCGGGCTGCCTGCCGCTGACGTAAACGAAACAAGGCCATTCACCAAGAATAACCGACTCTCTATAGAAAATCTATAGAGATGATCCTGGCCCTTAAACACCAAAGAGAAGATGGTCTAGAGCATCAATCATGATGTCCGACCATCGACCTGCGTCCAAGGTTGAAGGGCCTAGCTCTATGAGCAAGCCGCCCAAAAGGGCGCCGTTGTACCAAGCAACAATCATTTCAAGATCTACGTCTGGACGGATGAGACCCTTCTCCTGAAAAGGCCTCATCGACCGTGCGATGGCCCGGACAAATGACTCGTGAATCTCCACAACCTGTGCCGCAAGTTCAGGCCGGGCATATGCGGCACCAAGCGAGTTCAACCTCTGAAGGCGGTACTCAATTCGTGAAGCATCGCCTCGATAAGACACGGCGAGGCGCACAGTGTTTTTCAAATCCTCCAGAGTTGAGCTCTTCTCAAAGGCATCAATAATTTCTGCTATTCCAACTTTGCTTGATCGGAGGAATCGTTCGGCCTGAGCCGCAGCAATGAGACCTTCGCGATTTCCGAAGTGGTGATACAGAGTTGGTGCGGTGACATCAACCTCACGCAACAGATCATCAATGCGGAGCCCTGCTTCACCCTTTTCATTGATGATTTGAACGGCCGCATCCAGCAATTTCTGTCTCGTGGACATTCGCGCTTCTTACTACAAGATTTTGTTGACAATCTCGCCAACTAAACCAATTCGCTCAACAACGTGGCCGTTGGCTGGCATATTGATTGCGAGCCCATCAATCCCAGTATCAACAAACTCTTGAAGTTGTTGACCAACTGTGTCGGGGTCGCCAAAGATAATCATGCCCTTCAACATCTCGATGACCTCATCTGACCAACCTTTTTCCTTCGCAATGGTCTTCACAT
>JALRGJ010000169.1 GCA_023253435.1 Ilumatobacteraceae bacterium
CTCGCAAGCCAAAGTTCTATGTCTTGGGAACCAAAGGTGCGATTGTGGGCGACTGGGATTCTGCGGCAGAGCCTGCGGTTGCAGACTTGCCGGCGATTCTTACTCTGCACTCCAATGACGGTGCTCGTTCCACGATAAATCTCGACGATGTAACTCCGTTCTCTTTTCATCATTCGGTTGTTGAATACCTAAAAAATAAAACTCCTATGCAAGTTCATGCTCTTCAGTCACGAAATGTTGTTGCCATTATGGAAGCGGCTGAGCAGTCCGCATTAAAGAACGCACAGCCAGTCATGCCAAATATCTCACGGTCGTGACCGTACGCTGGGGTTTTATTGGCGCTGGCTATGTCGCCAGTCGAGCGATGGCGCCGGCGGTACATCTTGCACACGGAGCAGAACTGTACGCAGTTGCCAGTCGCGACGCGGCGCGTTCGGCGGACTTGGAGCCAGTAGTTGTCCACCGCTCGTATCAAGAACTCATTGATGACCCAAAAATAGATGCGGTGTATATCAGCCTCACGAATGTTCAGCACAAAGAGTGGGTGATCGCAGCACTAGCGGCAGGAAAGCACGTGTTGTGTGAAAAGCCACTGGCTTTGGATGCAGAAGAAGTTCGTACGATGCAGAGCGTTGCGCAACATCATCAACGGCTTCTTGTTGAAGCAGTGTGGACTCGTTGGCAACCTCGTATGAAGCGAATGGCTCAACTAGTTCAAAATGGGGATCTTGGCGCCATTCAGTCCATTTCTTCTGCATTCACTTTCCAGGGAGACCTCACTGGTAATTATCGATCGCAGCCTGAAATGGGGGGAGGCGCATTACTTGATGTGGGGTGTTACCAAGCCCACTTATGGTTGATGCTCTTAGGGGAGCAGATTGAGTGTTCCGTAGAAAACGTTGAGACAGTGAATAGCTTTACGGGGATTGATCTCACTTCATCGATTCGAGCCACCTTAAATAACACTATTCAGGCAGATGCCCTGTGTTCCTTTGATATGGCACCAGAACAACGGATCACCATTACAGGTTCTCAGGAGTCGTTACATACCGGTGAAGGAGAAGCTTTTACTTTGTGGAAGCAAGATGCCACGTTGATCATCGGTGAAACTGTGGAGAGATTCCCTCCAGACGATGCTTTTGCTCTCATGGTGCAAGATGTCAGTGCTGCAATTCGGGGTAAGGATGCAACAATTTTTCCTGAGAATAGTTCGCTGCGGGTAGCTGAAATATTGGATTCCATTCGCAAGTTCTCGAAGTAAGAAGTTCAGATCTTTGCGTGACATGAAGGAAGATTTTCAGGAGTTTGTAGAAGTATTCGTCAGGGTGACACGGTTGTCATTGGGTGAAACTATTAAGCCCGGTGCAGGCAACTTCGGTAGAGCGACCATTGTGGTTGAGTGTCTTCATTAATGGGATGAATTTACTCCAGGCGTTAAGTGCAACCGAGAGCTAACTAGGCCGTAAATGCGCTTGAGGGTAGATCTGATTCACCACTAGCAATAGCTTCAACAATTCGTTGTGCCACAAACTTGGGATCAAGACCTACCGGAAATTTAGGTGGTGTTCCCGAGATTGCACGTGATGCCAGCCCAGTTTCTGTATGGGGTGGACGGGCATCAATAACTCGGATGCCTAATCGTCTTGCTTCTCTACTCAGTGCTTCGTTGAATGAATACATGGCAGCCTTTGATGCACCGTAGACAGCCATACCGGGCAGATTTTGTTCCGCAATGACACCAGAGATGCCCACAAGAACAGAACCTTTTGTCATTGTTTCTAATGCTGATTGCATGAGAAAAATATGTGCGAATGTGTTGCTGAGAAAAAGCTCCTCTATTGTGTCAATTGAGGTTGATTGAACTGAGTCAAAAGCAACAACCCCCATGGCATTAATGACGATGTCAATCGCCCCGTATTTGGCAATTACTTCTGCCATGGCACTTTTTGACGCGTCGGGAGATCGAAGGTCTGCGCTGATATGAGTAGGTTCAGAAATTTGGGCTCGCGAAATTGTGGTAACAACACTGCCTCTTGCCACAAGTTCGCTACGTAAAGCACTGCCAAGCCCGCCAGTGCCTCCTGCGATAACGACAATTTTTTGGTCAAACTTAAATGGAATTGTCATGGCGTCTGCAAGGTATCAGTACCTTGGCATATTCTCACCGGCTTCATCTTTAGGGCTACCCCGAGTAACCATTCAACAGATGACGTGGCATGCGGAGTGATCCACGAAGTCGTCCTCCACACCTTGTCCTGTAGGACCTACAGCTCTACCCAGACGTGGGTACGACAGGTGGAGCCGGCTGAATCGTAGTTGGAAGGTGTGTACAACTATGCTGAGGGTATGAGGCGTAGCTCCCAAGCAGCACTTGGTGTCCTTCTCGGATTCTTCTGTCTTGCACTCATGTCGAAGGTTGTCGAGGCAAAGCCAACGGTGGTGTCGGTGAAGAACTCGTATGAACGTGGGACGTTCATCTCCGTTGCAGTCGGGAAGTCGTGGGCCAAGAAGCTCGTGGTCATAGAGGTCGGCGTGAAGTCCGGCAAGTCGGTCAGATGGACCAAGGTGGCAACCTCGTGGAGCGATTCTGCCGGCAATGCATCTGCTTGCGGTTCAAAGTCCATACCCGCGAAGTCTCAATTGCGTGTGCGCGTCGCATCGAAAGTCATCGGGTCGGTCACTGTGCGAAAAACAGTCGTTCTGTCTGGCTGTGGGTACGTGCCCACTTCCACTGCGGCTCCGGGAACGACGACGACATCGAGCTCAACAACTTCAACAACGATGCCATCCACCACCTCCACAACCTCAACAACTTCAACAACTTCAACAACTCTCCCTCCTCCCTCCGCTCCGAATGGGCTTGCACTGACGACGTCAACCGACACGGGGGACAGCAACTCTGACGGCATTACGAAGTCGACGACACCTGTTCTCAAGGGTG
>JALRGJ010000170.1 GCA_023253435.1 Ilumatobacteraceae bacterium
ATGCTGTCGACGACATAGACGTATACGTCGACGGGGCTGATCGGTTTCGACAGCAGTTCCGGTGGCCGTACGTGCGACCCGAGTTGCTCAGACTCGTTAAACGGGGCAACCCAAAGAATTGCCGATGAGCAGTTCGCTCTCGCCGCCTAATACTCGGTTGAGAGACATCGTGAGCAGCAATGCCGCACGGGGTCAGTTCATCGCAGCCCGGCAACAGAAGCGGTGGATGACGGCGAGAAAGAACGCTGACATTGGGAAAGACCGATGACGTGTTGGAAAGACAATGCGCAGCTGAGGAAACTCAGCAGTCGACCCGCCGATGGCGTTGCGTGAGCGCTACAGCGGGAATGGTTGTATCACTGGTAAATAGCGCCTGATGGACGGGGGTTCGATTCCCCCCAGCTCCACCATTCGAATACAAGGCAAGACTTTTCTGTTTGTTACCTTCGAGGCACTGAGCGAAGAAAAGACAGGAGAACCCGATGAAGGTTGGATATGTGGTGCTGTACGTGAACGACACCGATGCATGCGTGAAATTTTGGACAGAGCAGATAGGCATGACAGAGAAAAATCGCACTCAAGCCGGACCGTTCTCCGTTGTGAAGGTGGGATTCGAGAATCAAGACTTCGCCTTTGAATTAGTGCCACTCGCATTAATGGAAGACAATCCCGATGGTCTTGATCTCGCCACGCCTTCTATCGCTTTCCATGTGAAAGACCTCAACTCCACTCATGCCACACTTGTGGCCAATGGAGTACAAACAACAGAGTTGGGAGAACACTCTGGTGTGGCGTCCTTTGCCTTTTCTGACAACGAAAATCGATGGTTCGCCATTACTCAGGGCTAATCATGCGTGATGACACCAGTGTGTTGTCCTTACTGAGTGATGCCAGGTCTCAACTTATGTGCGATTGCCTTGCGCGAAATAAAGACAGACATCACTCCGCAAGCGATCTGAAGGGGAAACAATAACCATTTCACCGTTGCAGGTCTTGTGGTCATGATATTTTCCGCACTCCCGTTCATCACTACCAACAACACGAAGAACATTGCGACTCCATGTATTAAAACTGCTCGGCTAGCCGAAGATCTCGCACCGTATCGGCCAGCTTTTACTGCGCAGAACAAACCAAAAATTGGCAGTGCCACCAGGAGCAACGTGGCTGGTAGCTCCCGCACCACAATTCCCCATCCCCTCAAACGTTCCGCATCGCTCAATGTTGGACTTGTATCTACCCAAGTTTGCCAAAAAGCGAGAAAAATTAATGCCACAGGCACCGCAATCAAAAACCCATAGGAAATAGCAATCCAACGTTTTCCCATTGTTAGTTCAATATTCATTGGCTCAATTTATTGAAAAGAGAACGCCAGTCTCATTGACAGACATACTCCATTTCGAACACATCTTTATCTGAGCAAAAGGCTTCTTTAAACAGGTAAACAGAGTTTTACAGCAGACTCAGAACTAATCCAGTGAGCGCAAAGTGATAGGTCACCATGATTCCCACAGAGTGCCATGGTTGAGATTTAACGAATCGAGATTCCGCAATCAAAGAATCAGACACCATAAAAATAACTGCACCCAAAATTGCAAGAGCCGAACCACTCGCAATGGCCCCAATTGTCATCGCTGAAATGACCACCACGTATACAGACACAGGAATAATTAAATTGCTATGACCAGAAGCGCGGAGTCCTCTAGAAAAGCGTCCCCACAGAATCAGGGCGACAGGAACAGCAATCACAGCGCCCATGATCCACCGCGATGCAACAGTGTCACCAGTGGCGAAACTAATCGTGAACAAAATCTGAGCAACAGCAAACGATGCCAACCCCGGAACAAATGCGTCGCGCGGCAACATGAGGAACACATCACCAAAAATGCACAGAGCGAGTGCGGCAACTCTCCAACCCCATGGTGCATCATGCACAACATCAAGACTAAGAGCAGTGATAAGAAGTGACGTGGTAGCGGCGGGTTTGCTGACGTATTCAAGAAGTGAATTCTCACGAGCAACAGCAAGCCAATTCAGGATTGCCATCATTACTGCAAGTACAAGAAAAGTGGAAGATAAAACAGTCATAAGCGTTACAAGAGCAGTTTAGATAACGCAGTCCACTGAATAAGCAGGTTCATACACAGAGAAAATGCCCTCCCGGAAGTTGTATTGTTTGTCCATGTCTGGCGATCACGTAACACTCCGCATCCCCAAGAAGTTCATCTTTTCCCTCGTGGCTCTTTTGATTCCTGCTGCATTTGTGGGTGGGCTTGCAATTGGTGGAGGAAACTCAACAAGTTCACCAGACACTGTGCCCGCAACCACCCTGGCACCAGAGGAAACAAGCACAACTAGTTCTGTGCCCACGTCCGTTGCAGCCAAAAAAATCACCACAACAACAACTGCAACAAAGAAAAAGAAATCAACGCCAGTGGCAACAACAACCACCACCACATTGGCGCCCAAGCTTGGCATTACTGGCAGTTACGAAGACAACTGTCCTGAACCGAATGTTGCAGTTCCAAATGCTGGACGCGTAGCGGGAAACATCACGATCAAATGGCAATCAACTGCAGCCGTCAAAGTGACTCTCAGGGTTTTTCACGGCGCAGACAAACTGTACGACGCACCCGTGAACGACCTCGTAGGACAAATGAGTTTTGCAAGAACGTGTAACAACCAAAAACTTGCCGATGGTTCATTTAACGGCAAGCCTCTTGTCGTGACATACCTTCTCTCTGCCTACGATGCAGCAGATGTACTAGCAAGCACCAACGGTTCTGGCCAGTTCTAACTATTTGCGAATCACGCCATCTTTGATGGCTGCAGCAGCTACCGCTGGAGCAACTCGCTCCACAATTGTTTTGTCAAAGACTGAAGGAACAACAAAATCTGGTTTGAGCTGAGCATCGGTTACTGATTCAGCAATTGCT
>JALRGJ010000017.1 GCA_023253435.1 Ilumatobacteraceae bacterium
TGGCACGGATATTTCAGTGAACGGCATTGTTCCAGAAGGAACCAACTCTCACACGTTTGAGCCACCCCCAAGCGCAGCCGCAACTATTGAAAAGGCCGATGTGATCTTTATCAATGGTCTTGGTCTAGAAGACCCCACCAAAGACATGGCAGACAAGAATGCAAAGAGCACGGCTGTGTTATGTGAAGTGGGAACAGCGGTGTTGAGCGGGGCCAATTACTTGTATGACTTTTCATTTCCAGAAGCTGGCGGAAAACCAAACCCACATATTTGGACTAACCCGCCAATGGTTCTAGAGATGATCACCGTGATTCGTGGAGTTCTTTCACTTGTTTCACCATCAAGTATTAAAACTTTGGACGACAACTACGTGAAGTTGTCAATTGCCATCAATGAGTTGAATGACGCAATGAAAAAATCTACTGCAACAGTTCAGCCACTCGATCGGCAATTGCTGACCTACCACGACTCGTTTGCGTACTTTGCAGCCAATTTTGAGTATGAGGTCATTGGGGCCATCCAACCATCTTCGTTTGAGGAACCATCTCCACAAGACATTGCAGATCTCATTGACCAAGTGAAGGAAAAGAAAGTCAAAGCAGTCTTTGGTAGCGAGGTGTTCCCATCACCTGTGCTGAAGCAAATTGGCAACGAGACCGGTGCTCGTTATATAGATGTGTTGCGAGACGATGATCTTCCTGGCAAGCCAGGAGACCCAGACCATTCATGGCTTGGTCTTATGAAGTTTGACTACATCACCATCATTGAGGCCCTTGGTGGCGATGCATCTGCCGTGAAAGCTGTGAAGGTAAACCTCGGACTTGATGACAAGGCGTATTACCCGCAGTGACCGGAGCTGTTCTTGTTGATTGCGCGCATATCTCTTGCGCGTATGACTCATCACGTGTTCTGCAAGATGTGCACGTCACCATTCATCAAGGTGATTTCGTTGGTGTAGTAGGACCTTCAGGTTCCGGCAAGACAACGCTTCTCAAAGCAATTTTGGGGAGCATCAAACCAGTTGAGGGTCACGTCACAAAAAAGCCGCAACTACGCATGGGATATGTGCCCCAAGTGGAGTCAGTTGATTGGGGGTTTCCGGTAACGGTGCTCGAAGTGATGGTGATGTCTCGTAGACAGGGAGTGCGGCTACCTCGAATCACAGAGCAAGAACGAGAAGAGGCTCAATTGGTGCTCACTCGTTTGGGGCTGGCTGGTCTTGAGAATCGTCATATTCGTGAATTGTCTGGTGGGCAACAACAACGTGTCTTTGTTGCCCGCGCTCTTTTCCATAAGCCAGAGTTGCTTGTTCTTGATGAGCCAACTTCTGGCGTGGATGTAAGAACTCGTCATGAGGTGTTGCATCTTCTTGCAGACTTGCACGATGAGGGAGTTTCCATTGTTCTCACCACCCACGATCTCAATGGCCTCGCAGCTCACCTTCCTCGGTTGGTGTGCTTGAACAAGGAAGTGATCGCTGACGGCGCTCCACTAGAAGTTCTCACTCCACACGTTTTAGAGCGCACCTATGGCGCCCCAATGGAAGTTTTGCAACACGGTGGTATGCCAATTGTCCTTGATAGGGCCGGTGAAGATGTTGCACGTCGTCTAGGTGAAATGTCGTAAATGTTTACAGTCATCGCCTCTCTTACTGAACCATTTGGTTATTCCTTCTTCAGAAACGGACTCATGGTGGCAACTCTTGCTGGCGCACTTTGTGGCGTTCTTGGAGTGTTTGTTGTTCTTCGTGGCATGAGCTACATAGGTCACGGTCTCTCTCACGCAGTTTTTGGTGGTGCGGCTGCATCGGCAGTCATGAAACTGAACTATTTCGTGGGTGCTGGAATCTGGGGAGTTCTCTCTGGTGTGATCATCGGGCGAATTACCCGTCGCAGACTGATTGGCGCAGATGCCGCAATTGGTGTTGTCACAACTGCATCTTTTGCTTCAGGATTAGCTCTGCTCAACAGGTACGGCCAAGCAAAGAAGAGTATCGAAGCTGTTTTGTTTGGCAGTGTTCTTGGAGTGGGGCGCAGTGACATCATTGCAGTGGCGCTTGTAGGGATTCTGACTGTGGGCATCATCGTTGGTCTGTATAGACAATTTGTTTTTGCAACGTTTGATCCAGAAGTTGCACAGGTATCGGGAGTGCGAGTAGCCGTAATAGAAGCGGTGTTGATGGGCTTATTGTCACTCACCATCTTGGTCACTATGCGAGTGATAGGCACCTTGTTGATCTCCGCATTGCTCGTGATACCTGCATCAATCGCGCGCATGCTGACAAACTCATTTGCAAAGATGCTGTGGATTTCTCCCATTATCGGTGCTGTCTCTGCGTTTGTAGGAATGAACTTGGCGTATCACATTGATACTTCTGCAAGTGCAACCATCATCCTGATGGGAACAGCCATCTTTATTGTGGTGTACGCAGTGACAGGTGTGCGTGGCAGGGCTCGCATTGGCCACGTTCACGTGTAGCGCTAACTATTTGGCAGAGTCCACTCCACGCCTGTTGGCGTATCGCGCACCTCAATGTTCAATGCTGAGAAGGTGTCACGAATGAGGTCTGAAAGATCAAATCTTTTTTCTGCACGGACAACAGCGCGAACAGAGAGCATTGCTTCTACAAATGGCGCAACAGCTTCCCGGGGATCTTTCACTCCCGACACCGCAGCATCGCCCAGCTGACTAATCATGGAACGCAATGCACGTCGGGCTCTGTCAGCAATGTCGCTTTGCAACGTATCGACAGACCAATCTGCGATGGCTTGCTCAAGATCGAGTGCAGCGCGTACTGCGCCTTCTGCGTCTCTGTGGGAAAGAGAATGGTGAAAGGCATCTTGGTACGCATGTAGAGCCTCTTCTAAAGAAGTCAGAACTGGTACCGCAGGATCTGCTTGTATTTTTGTTACTTCTACGACGGTGGTGGAGGAATCTGTCTCACCTGAGAGCAGTGGCCATGGATTTCTTAATTGTGCAAGAGGAATTGTGGAGCCAGAGGAGTATGTGTATGAATTACCACGTAGTCGGATTGTGACTGTTCCATTTCCAGTGACGGTGGCCAATTCCTCAGTGAGATCAATCACGAGAGCAGTGTGTTCATCGATTCCGAGTACATAGGTATCTGTGGGAAGCATTGATTCAAAGAGCAGCAGACGAGTTTCCCCTAAGTAGCAAAAACGCGTGTCGTGGTGTCCACCCTCTTGATTGTCGTAGTGGGGAATGACGGCCGCATTAACACCAATTGTTCCGAGAATATTGAGACCTTCTAGAAGCTCTACATCTTGGCCAACTTTGTAGATCTCGTACACAGGAACTGTGGCGCTGCCAAGCGTGAGCGCGGCAGCGGATGCGAAAGTCACAACTCCGCCATTTTGTAACTTGTCCGCAATTAGTCGTGCAACAGGTGATCCACTCCATTGACGCAGCGCATATGTGGGAGAGCCTGGTCCCGCAAAAACATATGAAGAAGTTTCTAATGCTCGAAGTCCTCGCTCTATCTGTACGGGATCTGCCGGGATATGGGTGTCATGAAGGCGGACGAGCCCGGCAATCTCAATATCAATATTGACGGAAGTCTTGAAATACTCTTTCGCGCGAGCGGCTAACTCGGGTGCATTTTCTTGAAAGCCGTACGGAGTGTCGAGCACCACTGCGGATACAGGTGATGGAAGTTTTGAAACTAGTTGTCTGTGAGTAGTGACCATGGTGGGCGCGGTTTCACCGGAACCCATGATGGTGAGAATGCGAGGAAGATTCATGAGAAGAATCCCGAAGATATTGCATCGTCTACGACGGCAGCAAAGCGTTCTGGAAATTGTGCATGAAGATCATGATCCGCAGGGATAAACCACTCAACTCGTATATGTTGCAACTCAGACATCGCAACGCTTAGTTGTTGACGTTTTGACGCGGTATGTGGATCTTCCGACTTTGATGCTGGGGTGAAAAGCACAGGGCGAGTGATGCGAGGCCAGAGTTGAGAGGGTGTGTGTTCCCATAGGCCGCGCAACACTTTGAGGTGCCTAGCGAGAGTCAGCCACGGACGAATGGTGCCGTCTGGCAACTTTTCCATGTTGTGCATTTGGCCATCGATACCTTCTTCACTCCAGTCTGGGTGAGCAGCGCGAATATATGAACGCAGTTTTTCGTATTTCATTCCCTCAAGTAACGGTGGACTTAAAGTGCGCGCACATTCTTCCCAGTCGGGAAATGCGGTGGAGAGTTCAATAGTTCCACCGTCTACAGCAACAGCACCTCGAATTAGTTCAGGAAACGCGTGCGCAACTTCAACAACAATGTTGCCTCCCCATGATTGACCGATGATCAACGGCTGATTCCATTTGGGTTGGCCCTGTGCAAGAGCTTTCAAGACATCGGCAATGTCAGCCGCAATTTCCGACATGGAGTAACCATGATCTGGCTTGTCACTTTTACCGTGACCTCGAAGATCGATGGCAGTTACGGCATGTCCCATGCGTACAAGTTGTTTGGCCGGGCCATCCCAGAGTCGGGCGTTAGAGGCGAGTCCGTGAATGAGCAAAATAGGTATCCCGGGTGATGAATGCACCGACGACCATTCCAAAAGGGACAAGTTGATCCCATCGCGCACCTGAATGGAGAGTGGGCGAGGCGTGAGATCCATGCCCGTAGTGTCGCACCGATATGGCCATTTGGCTCACGAGTGGCAAGAAGTCATGGCTGGGTCGTAGGGTTTGAGCAGTTATCCAAGGGGGAAACATGAAGTTGTCAATGGGAATCAACTACGCAGGTGGGTTCAAAGAAGCTGTCGACCGCGTAGTCCAGCTTGAAAAGGCCGGACTTGATCAAGTGTGGGTTGCCGAGGCGTACAGCTTCGATGCCATTTCTCAGATTGGTTATTTGGCTGCAAAGACAAACCGAGTAGAGATTGGTACCGGCATTGTCAATGTGTATTCCCGTACGGCTGCACTCATGGCAATGACTGCTGCAGGTTGTGACTATGTGTCCGATGGACGATTCATTTTGGGTCTTGGAGCTTCTGGTCCACAGGTGATTGAAGGATTCCACGGAGTTCCTTACGACAAACCAATGCAACGCATTAAGGAATACATCGAAGTGTGTCGAAAGGTGTGGGCACGTGAAGAAGCATTGCAGTACGACGGAAAAACGGTTCAGGTGCCGTTGCCACAAGGGCAAGGAACAGGTCTTGGTAAGGCGTTAAAGATCATTAATCACCCAGTTCGTAAAGACATTCCCATTTGGTGGGCATCGCTGAAAGACAAGAGCGTTGAAGCCACAGCGGAGATGGCTGATGGTTGGTTGCCCATCATGTTTTATCCAGAGCGTTACCACAATGTGTGGGGTGATCAACTCAAGGCCGGTCTTGCAAAGCGTGACCCAAACAGAAACCGTTTGGAGATCTCTGCAGGAGGAATGTTGGCAATTGATGAATCACTCACCGGCGATGCGCAAACCAAGATTCTCGATATGGCGCGCCCCAATATGGCTCTCTACGTAGGTGGTATGGGCGCCCGAGGAAAGAACTTCTATAACGACATTTGTCGTGACTACGGCTTTGAAAAAGAAGCAGTTGAGATTCAAGATCTGTATCTCGATGGCAAGAAAGACGAAGCAGCCGGCAAAATTCCTGCGGAGTGGATCGCTAATGCAAACTTGGTGGGATCACCTGGATTCATTAAAGAGCGCGTTGCTGCATATAAAGAGGCTGGCGTTACGGTTCTCTCGGTTAACCCAATTGGCCCAGATCCTGTGGGTCAAATTGAAAAACTTCGCAGCATTATCGACGGCTGATCGTGTCAGTGCTCACTGTTGACAAAGTTGCTCCCGGTTGGGAGTTAGTTCGTGATGCTTTTCTTCAAGGGTTCACCAACAATGAAGAACACGGTGCTCAAGTTGCTGTGTATCACAAGGGGCAATGTGTCGTTGACTTAGTTGGAGGATGGCGCGATAGAGATCACACGATTCCGTATAGCGAAGATGCCCTGCAATTGGTGTTCTCCACCACTAAGGGAATTGCCTCAATTGCAGTGGCGATGTGTGTTGAGCGAGGGCTCCTTGACTACTCGGAAAAAGTGAGCGCCTACTGGCCGGAATTTGCTGCTGGTGGAAAACAAAATGTCACTGTTGCGCAGTTGTTGTCTCATCGTGCTGGTTTGTATTCGGTAGAGGGTGATATCACTCTTGAAGAAGCCTTGCACTGGGACACCATTACATCTCGCTTAGCCGAAATGTCGCCGTTATTGCCGATTGATTCCACTCACGGATATCACGCGATTACTTTTGGCTGGCTTGCAGGAGAACTTGTTCGTCGTGTTACTGGTCTGAGTGTCGGTGAGTTTGTTCAACAACACATCGCTGGTCCGTTGAATGCTGAGTTTTTCATTGGATTGCCAGAGCAGCATGATTCACGAGTTGCGCGTTTAATGGCGCATCCCATTCCAAAATTTCCACCCGATGTAGCAAAGCTGATGTTTGAAAGAAGTGGACCAGGCACAAAGGGGGAGCGCGCTCTCAGTTTGAATGGTTCATTTGGCAACGGAGTATTCAATAAGTCTGAGGTGCACAGAGCACAAGTGCCAGGTGCAAATGGCATTGGGAATGCACGATCCATCGCGCGAATTTATGCCGCCACAATTGGCGATGTAGATGGCGTCCGTTTGCTGAACGATCACACCCGTGAATTGGCAACTACCCGGAATACTCCCGATGGCGAGATGGATGCTGTTCTCATTTCACCCACTGTGTTTGGCATGGGATTCATGTTGCATAGTTCTGAATCTTGGTACACAAGTGAATCGGCGTTTGGTCACAACGGGGCTGGAGGATCAGTTGCTTTTGCAGATCCCTCACTGCATTTAGGTTTTTGTTACGCCATGAACACCATGATGACAGTGGCTGATGGCGATCCGAGGCGTCAGCGTCTTACTGAGGCCGCTGGTCGTTGTGCAGCCTCTTTCTGATTCCAGAGGTGGCTAATAAATAAGTTGTGGATGCGGTTGCGGCAGCAATTGAGAAAATCACAATTGTTGGGCGCACGCCTACACCTTGTGATACCGCACCAGCCAGCAAACTTGTGCAAGCAATCATTGTGTTCACGAGCGCCATATCGCCTGCAATGACGCGCCCACGAATATGGTCGGGTGATTCCATCTGAAGTCCCATGGTGGAGAGCGTCCATTGTGCGCCACCACTTAAATGTGCGAGTGCAACAAAGACTGCAGCTACCCAAATCACCGGGCTCATTGCTGCACCCAAATAACACACGGCGAATGCGAGACCAGCAAAACCGCACACGGTGAGAAGGCGAGAGAGATCTTTCCCCGCAATTCTTGCCCCCAAGATTGGGCCAAGGCCGGAGCCAACTCCTCGAACACCAATCAATAAACCACGGCCAGAGTCGCCCATATGAAAAGCATCGGATGCCAGAACGGCAAGTTGGCTCACAATGCCTGCTCCTACGGCAAATGTGGCCTTGGAGGAAATTAAGGCCAAGATGATTCTGTCGTTCTTGGCAAGTTGCAACGCCTCATTCATGTCCGCAAGGGGCTGAACCTTTCTGCCCCCTGGCGCAACCTCGTGGCTCTGCATCGGACGTCTGACGGACGCAAAAAGGATCATGGCAATTCCAAATGAAACAGCATCTGCGATAAAGGCAGCATCTCTTCCGAATACAGATGAGAAGACACCACCTAATGCAGCCCCAACGGCCAGCATGATGCCCCATGTACTTCCAAAGAGAGCGTTTGCTTTTCGGAGATCTGCATCGTTGTCTGTCAGGTTTGGAATCGCTGCAGTTGTTGCTGGTCCAACAAAAGATGCCAATGCCGCAATCAGACTCTGAGATATAAACAAAACCCAGATTCCCATGAAGTGGTAGAAGAGCATTGAAGCTCCAGAGAGCGCCTGCAAGAACGAGATCACTATCAAAATTTTGCGACGATCAAATCTGTCCGCAAAAGAGCCAGCCACGGGTGACATCAGGAGTCCTGGAAGTGTCATAGAGACAAGGACTAAGGAAACCAGGAATGGTGAATTAGTTCTGTCTTCTACTAAGCCGGCCATGGCAACAAATGTGAACCAGTCTCCTAAATAGGAAACTATTTGGGCGCCAAACACCATTCGAATGTCGCGATTGCGACGGAGAAGAGAAAACACAGATTCTTATTTGAAAGATGCGAGTCGCTCAAGAGTCTGGCGAGCCTCTGCCATCATCTCTTGCACAACCTGGGCGGCAGGTTTGATCTCGTGGATTGCTCCTACTCCTTGACCAATTGCCATGAATGCTTTGTTTGTATCGAGAGTTACTTCTGGTCCTACTCCGAGGTGATCGATGCCAGCTTGAATTGTGGCGATGGCTTGCTGAGGGAACCCTTGTAACTCTTCTGGGTGTTCATCGAAATGTTGCGTCCATTCAGTGCGAGCAACACGACAAGTTTTTCCGGTGTAGGCCTTACTGATGACAGTGTCATCTTCAGCCATCTCTAGCATTTTTTCTTTGTAACCATTGCCGGTGTGAGCTTCATGAGTGGCAATGAATTTTGTTCCCACCCAAACACCCTCTGCACCAAGAGCGAGGGCAGCGACTAAACCACGACCGTCAAAAATGCCACCTGCTGCAACAACAGGGACTTTGCCCTTCACTGCATCAACTACCTGTGGAACGAGAGCCATTGTTGCAACAGTGCCTGTGTGTCCGCCGGCTTCTGTTCCTTGTGCAACCACAAAGTCGCATCCACTTGCTACCGCAGCCACGGCATGGCGAACTTTTCCGCACATGGAGCCAACAAGAATGTTGTGACTATGCAATTCATCGATGACCTCTCGAGGAACACCAAGGCCAGCCACGTAGATACTGGCGCCGCCTTCAATGACAGCTTTGATATTGCGCGCAACGGAATCAGGTGATGCGGTGAGGAGGTCTACTCCAAATGGTTTTTTGGTGAGAGAACGAACTTTCGCCATTTCTTCCACCAAGAGTTCTGTTGTCATTGGAGCAGCGCCAAATGTTCCAATGCCGCCTGCCTCGGACACAGCGGCAACTAGGTCGCTATAAGAAACACCACCCATACCGGCGAGCATGATGGGTAGTTCAATGTCGAGCATCTCAGTCAGGCGTGTTTTCATGCCTTTACCGTATCGCTGATGTCAGTTCAGTTATGAACTGGATTGGTTTTGGTAGGCACCTTTTTGAGACAAGAAGTGTTTGTGCCAGCGCCTTGGGGTGAAAATGATGGCTCGAGGTTCATCCTCAAACATCCATCTCACAAAATTGCGTCGAGTCCAGTCGTTGGTGTTCACCAGAGAAAGAACGATTGAAGCAATACGAGGGCGAGTCAGAAGTTTGCCGAGAACATCAGACATTTTGTGATCAGCAACGAGAGTTTTGTCCAGCAGGTCTGAGTATTTTTTGCGTACATCCTGGGGTGAGACACATTGATCAATGGCATGAGCAGCTGCGATCCCTGTTTCAAGTGCTTGGCCAATTCCCTCACCAGTCAATACATCTGTTGCACACACTGCATCGCCTACAAAAAGAACTCTCCCTGCAGATCGAGGAGCACTGGTAATGCGTGCAGGGATGGGCCACGCGGTGTGGCGATCTTCTGGAGTGAAACCCTCTCCGAGAGCTTCTTTAATGTGAGGTCTGTGGAGAAGATCTGCCCACAATTCATTCATGAATTTGGTGCTTCTCTTGTCATTTCGCAAAATTCCGAAACCAAAATTGGCTCTGTTGTTTGGCAAAGGGAAAGACCATGCGTAGCCCGGAAGCAAGTCTTTATCGAACCAGATGTGCAATTTTTTCGATGCACTTCCTGACACATTGCTGATGTACTGACGAAATGCGTGCCACTCACCTAAATATCCAGGAGTAGAGAGTCCAAGTGATTTCCGGACGGGAGACCACATGCCATCTGCCGCAATCACATAGTCCACGGTGATGTCTTCCATGTTCTCAATGGAGACAGTGATTGCGGTGTCGGTATCGGAAATAACGGAGAGAAATGCGTGACCCTCATGAACACTGATTCCTAGTTCACGACAATGCTCTACTAGTGCGTGATCTAACTGTATGCGAGGCGCTATCGCTGCATACATTCCTTGCGCTTTGGGAAGGGAGAGGTCAAAAGATGTACCACTAGGTGTATGCATCTCAATATCTGTGCACTCTTGCCAATCTGCAACTCGTGCGGGATTGAAATGAAGCGACTCAAGCACGCGCAGAGCATTTGTGGTGAGTCCGTCGCCACAGCATTTGTCTCGGGGAAACACAGCCTTATCCACCACCGTGACGAGGTGGCCAAGCTCGTGGAGCGTGGCTGCACATGCGGTACCGGCAGGGCCAGCACCCACCACGAGAACCTTGCTTGGAAGGGGATTGTGCACGGACCTGAGGCTAGGGGGCTGTTGGGCTATGTGGGCTGTGACACCAGTTCGTAGTATCGAGAGGTGCCATTTTGTAGATGGCCTGTTTATGAAGGAGAGCCCCCATGGCAAAGATGTGTGACGGTCGTGTAGCTGTAGTTACTGGTGCAGGACGAGGAATTGGTCGCGAGCACGCGCTCAGCCTTGCAAGCCAAGGCGCCAAAGTTGTTGTAAACGATCTTGGTGGCAACGTAGACGGAAGTGGTGGCGACGTCAGCCCAGCACAAGCAGTTGTTGATGAGATCAAGGGCATGGGTGGAGATGCAGTTGCAAACGGCGATGACATTTCTTCTTGGGAAGGCGCTCAGCGTCTCATTAATACTGCTGTTGAAACATTCGGAGACATCAACATTGTTGTGAATAACGCCGGAATTCTTCGTGACCGCATGCTCACCAACATGACGGAAGAAGAATGGGATGCAGTTATCAAGGTTCACCTCAAGGGAACATTCGGACCAGCACGTTGGGCCGCCGCTTACTGGCGTGAACAGGCCAAAGCCGGCAAAGAGGTCTACGGTCGAATCATTAACACCACTTCAGTGTCTGGTATCTACGGCAACATCGGTCAGACAAACTACGGAGCTGCAAAAGCTGGTATTGCTTCTTTCACTGTGATCGCTGCGCTTGAGTTAGCTCGTTTCGGTGTCACCGTAAACGCAGTTGCTCCAGTTGCTCTTACTCGTATGACCGAGGGTCTTGGCAACGCACCAGAGACTGATGAAGAGCGTGAAATGCGTTCACCACGGTGGATTGCACCAATCGTTACTTGGTTGGCGGGAGATCAAGCCGGTGATGTCACTGGTCGAATCTTTGAAGCCAGTGGTCAAACTCTTGCTGTTGCAGAGGGCTGGCATCGTGGTCCAAGCACTAACCCAATTGATGACCCCACCAAGATGGGCCCAGTTGTGGCAGATCTTCTTGCCAAGGCACGTCCTAATGCAGGCATGGACGGGCGCGATGGTACATACCCACAAAACACAATCGGAAAGAAGTAGGGAACTCTCATGGCACTCAATCCAGCAGCTGTAGGAACCGTAGGCGATCCCTATGAAATTTCATGGACATCAACAGACTCGCTGTTGTATGCAGTGAGCCTCAATGTGAGTTCAGATCAATTGCAGTACGTCACTGAGAATTCAACTGGTGTCACTCAAAAGGCATTGCCAACAATGCCAGTGGTGCTTGGGTACGGGCAAGGTGGAGGGAACTCCAATCCAATGCGCAATGTAGGTGAATTCAACTTTGCAAATCTTGTACATGCATCACAGGCAATTACTTTGCATCAATCATTGCCCGTGGAAGGTAAGGCAATTGTGCAGAGCAAAGTTGTTGCAATGTATGACAAGGTGAAGGCAGCAGTCATCGTGACTGAAGCTGAGGCAAAAGATGCCTCTGGTAAGCCTTTGTACTCCACCCGTTCTTCAGTGTTTATTCGCGATGCCGGAGGGTTTGGTGGCGAGCGCGGCCCCAGTGGTGCAGTGAATGAACCACCTGCATCGGCTCCAGATCATGAGGTGACATTCCAGACATCCCCTGATCAAGCCTTGTTGTACCGCCTCAACGGTGACCGCAATCCGTTGCACTCAGACCCAAATCACCCAGCCGTTGCTGCCGGAGTATTCCCACGACCCATTTTGCATGGTTTGTGCACGTACGGCTTTACAGGGCGTGCATTATTGAATGCATTGTGCGATGGAGACGCAGATCGTTTTAAGCACATTGAAGGTCGATTTGCTTCTCCGGTGTTCCCAGGAGATGCACTCACTATCAAGATCTGGAACAGCGCCGCAGGTGAAGCTTTGTTTGAGACATTTGTGGGAGACCGCAAAGTCATCGACCAAGGACTCGTTCGTTTCAGTTAATTGACAGATCGTCAGTTATCGCCGTCAAACAATGTCCACTCGTTGGATTTTTTTCCACGAAGCATGTCATAGTCAACTTCTACGCACGTGATCCCTCGGGACTCTGCGAGAGTTCGTGCTTGGGGCTTAATGCTTTGCGCAACAAACATCCCTCGCAGATTTCCCAAGGTGGGATCTTGTGAGAGATCTGTTAAATAACGAGTGAGTTGTTCTACGCCGTCAATCTCGCCGCGCCGTTTTACTTCAATGACTACGGTGTTGCCTGTTGCGTCCTTGCATAACAAATCAACGGGGCCAAGTGCGGTGTAATGCTCTCGTCTCACGAGAACAAGACCCGGCTCCATTACTTCAGGCGATGCTGCGAGAAGTTCTTGTAACTGCTTTTCAACGCCATCTTTTTCTAGGCCAGGATCAATGCCCAACTCGTGAGCACTGTCGTGGAATATTTCATGGAAGGTGATGGTCATGGCCTCACCTTTTGGATTGCGTACGATCCAATGGTCGACATTGTCTTCAATGGTGTTGGGTGAATTCATCCAGTTCAGTGGTTTATACGCACCGCCATCGGAGTGAATTGCTACGCATCCATCGGCTTTCACCATCACGAGGCGGAGTGCCTCCGGTAGACGAGTCTCGAGACGTCCTGCGTACTCAACGGTGCAACGAGTAACGATCAATCTCACATCTACATTCTTTCAAAACAAGCGGCCACGAAACGATTGCGCCACATATGAGTTCAAAAGATCAACGGGTGAGGTGCTCTTTCATTCTCTTCTGAATGAGTTCGCGCCGTTGCTGCAGTTCACGGTACGTCAGTGAGTCAACTGACTCATCCACACCAAGGCTTGCCTTCACACTGCTGAGATCCATCTGGAAATCTGAAGCAGCCATTCCCAATTCCTTAAAGAGCTTCTCACCATGACGCTGAGTGAACAACATGGTGATGTTGGTCAATTCAGCAATGATGTCGAGGTCTGGGGCAAGGCGAGCAATTGCGCCATCGAGGAACACCATGTTCTTCACGTACAGCATGAGTTCCTTTGGCAACTTGGCTCCATATGCCAGCAGTGATTTCACAATGCGCTGCACCTCTTGAACAAGTTCTTCACCATTCAAAGTAGTGGGGTCGATGGGTTGATCAAGCCTCAGGTCAATGATCACGGCATCAATGTCTGTGTCTCGAGGAAGAGCACCAAGATCTCGGAGAGCTGCAACTTGCCCTTTGACATCGTTAGTGGTGGCGCTCAACATCAATCGCATGAACGCAAGTCGACGTGTTTGGGTGAGTCTGCCCACGATTCCAAAATCAAGAAGTGCGGTTCGGCCATCTGAGAGAACAAACAAGTTGCCCCCGTGAAGATCTCCATGGAAGACACCGTGAATCAGTGCGCCCTCCATAAACGAGATCATTCCGGTTTTGATGACTTCCTCTGTATCAATACCTGCCGCTTGCATTCCCTCAACATCGTCAAAGTTGAACCCTTGCAATCTCTCCATGACAAGAATGCGACGGGTGACTAGTGAGGGGTGGGGACGGGGAACTAAGTAGGCGTCCTGATTGAGGTCGTGCAACATGGCTGCAATGTCCACCATGTTGGATGCTTCCATGCGGAAATCGAGTTCTTCGACAATTGTCTCTGCAAAGAGCTCTACAAGTGCAGGGGGATTGGCCAGAGCAGCAATTTTGATGCGACCAATCATGAACGGAGCCAACCACGCCATCACGCGAAGATCTTTTCTGACGAGCGTGGAAACGGTAGGTCTTTGCACTTTGACTACAACCTCTTCACCGGAGTTCAAGGTTGCACGGTGAACTTGTGCAATGGAAGCTGCAGCGAGCGGCGTTTTGTCGAAAGAGGAGAATGTGTCTGTGAGTCGGGAACCAAGATCTTGTTCCACAATGTTTTGCACAGTGTCCCAGGGCTCTGCAGGTACTTGATCTCTGCAGCGTTTGAATTCGTCTACAAGCTCGGAAGGAAACAATCCTTCTCCACTTGAAATAATTTGCGCAAGTTTGATGTATGTGGCACCAAGTTTCTCAATTGCCACACGTAAACGAAGAGATAAATATGCTCGTGACTCTTCTGGGGTTTTGAACTGACCACGCTTCTTTTTGTAAAACCAGGGGAGTAATGCCCAACCCAAATGGCGAACCACAGTGGCTAGTCGACCAACGGGTGGCAACCTGCGAGACCGGATGAGGTGGGGTACTTCTCGTTGAGCCGATGACCGAAGCACAACAGCCACTCGGGACCACGAGATGGAGTTGGGGTTTAGTACCCACGGACCTGATGGCGAAAAATTGCCCCACTCAAGGTCTGTTGACGAACTCACGTACACAGTCTGCCGTCTCGGTGTTCTTCCACACGATGAGAGCGAGGGAAATGAGACACAATGAAAGCGGGAATAAATGAGGAGGCACCAATGGGAAATGGTCCATTGCACGGCGTCAAAGTTGTTGAGCTTGGTGTGTGGGTAGCCGGACCTGCTGCAACAGGGATCATGGCTGATTGGGGTGCGTCGGTCATCAAGGTGGAGCCACCGACAGGTGATCCGCAACGCGCTGTCTTTGGAGCACTGGGTCTTGCAGATCAACAAGGTGTTCCTCCATTTGAAATTGATAATCGTGGGAAGAAATCTGTCGTTCTTGATTTGAGAACCGATGATGGTCTGGCAACATTGCACACTTTGTTGCAAGAAGCTGATGTGTTTGTCTCAAACGTTCGCGCTGCTGGTCTCGCTCGCATGGGACTTGA
>JALRGJ010000171.1 GCA_023253435.1 Ilumatobacteraceae bacterium
AGGCGAAAAGTCATGATTCTGTTCACAAGGTCATACCGAGGGGCGATGGCATCGAACATGTTTTGTACCATGCGTGCCTTCTCTGCGCCTTGAGGTAACGCTTCGGTGTCCCAGGAGGATGTTTTGTCTGGCTCTTTGGTCACACTCTGAGGCTATGCGCATGAGTTGGAGATGGGTGTCTTTGATTCGCCGATATTGGTCACTCGGGGCAAGAATGGAAGAAATTCAGTGTCAGACGGGGAGGCACCACAATGATCGATTTCACTCTCGCTCCAGAACATGAGGCCATTCGTTCTAAAGTTCGTGACTTTGTAGACAATGTCATCAAGCCTGCGATGGAGCCTTTTGGTCACCGCGATGACATGAATCCTGAGGTGCATAAGGAATATGTAAAAGCGCTCATCGGATTGCGTAAGAAGGCCGTGGAGCAGGGACTGTGGTTACCCCACATGCCAAAAGAGTGGGGCGGTATGGGGCTTGGGCACGTGGCATTAGCCATGGTGCAAGCTGAGGCTGCAAAAACTCGAGTCGGACCTTGGGTGTTCAACTGCAATGCACCTGATGAAGGAAACATGCACACTCTTTTGCATTGGGCTACCGATGAGCAAAAAGAGAAGTATCTGAAGCCATTGCTGGAAGGCACAACATCATCGTGTTTCGCAATGACAGAACCCGAGGTGGCAGGCTCCGACCCAACTCTCATCAAGACCCATGCAATCAAAGATGGAGATGAGTGGGTCATTAATGGTCACAAGTGGTTTATTTCTGGTGCTCGTCGTGCAAAGTTTGCGATTCTGATCGCCCGTACAGAGATGGATGTCCCCGAAGGCTCTCGTGGAGCGAATACGGCGTTCATTGTTGACTTACCAACTGAGGGTTGGAATGACGTGCGTGAAGTGGAGACAATGCACGGATCCACCGGTCACTCTGAGATTGTGATTAAGGATCTCAGAGTTCACGATTCCCAGATACTTGGTGGCAGAGGAAACGGACACCGCCTTGGTCAGTACCGGCTCGGACCAGCACGTTTGGCGCACTGTATGCGCTGGGTTGCCCAAGCAGAAACTGCACTTGAGATGATGGTGGATAGATCACTTGAGCGATATTCACATGGTTCGATACTGGCGGAGAAGCAAGGAATTCAGTGGATGATCGCAGACTCCGCGATGGAGTTGTACCAGTGCAAGTTGATGATTCTCCATGCGGCTTATCTCATTGACAAGGGTGAAGACTTCCGCCAAGAAGTGTCTATGGCAAAACACTTTGTTGCGAACAGTCTGAACAGGATTATCGATAGAGCAATTCAGGTGCATGGCGCACTTGGATACTCCACAGACACTCCACTTGCAAACATGATGCAGAATGCCCGGTGGGCTCGGTTTGCTGATGGCGCGGATGAGATTCATCAAATGCGCATCGCTCAGATCACCATTAAGTCATGGACAGATCACAAGAGCGTCAACGCAGCCACAGGTTCACTCCCGCTGTAAAAGGACTGTTACTGAGCGTCTATTGCTACTTGTTTGGCCCATCTGTAATCGGCTTTACCAGCAGGCGATCTGAGTATCTCTGAAACAAACACAAATTTCTTAGGAAGTTTGTAGCGGGCGATGTGGTTTTCAGCCTCTTTCAAAAGAGAGTCTTCATCTGGCGTGAGACCATCTTTGATGCGGACCACTGCAACAACTTCATTACCCCAGCGCTCACTGGGTCTGCCAGCAACGACACAGTCATACACGCTCGGATGTGCCTTCACTGCGGCCTCAACTTCCTCCGCAAAAATCTTTTCTCCACCAGAGTTGATAGTGACTGAATCGCGACCATGAAGTTCAATCATGAGGTCTGCGGTGAGTCGCGCTCTGTCGCCGGGGATGACGTAACGAACACCATTCACAACGGGGTAAGTCTTTTTTGTTTTTGCTTCGTCACCCAAATACCCGAGTGCTAGACGTCCACTCTTTGCGAGCCAACCCAACTCCTCGTGACCAGGTTCAAGTACTTCTGTGAGATCTTCAGAGAGGATGTGATTCTGTGGCGCTAGTGGGAAAGTACCTGTGGTTGCAGAGTCACCTGCAGAGACCTGAGAAAGTTGACCTCCAGCCTCAGATGATCCGAGGCCATCAATCATCATCAGCCATGGCATGTGTTGTAAGAATTCCACTTTGAGGTGGGCTGATAAAGGTGCTCCACCTGACAAAATGCTCAGCAAAGTGGAAAGGTCATAGGTGCGAGCGCTTAAGCCATCAAGCAATGGTCTGGCGAATGCATCACCCACAATAAGCAAGAAGTTTGCTTTCTCTTTTTCAATCAAACCCCAAATGTCTTCTGGATCGAGGCGATCTGGTTGAGACTGCACAATGATGGTTCCTCCTGAGAGCCATGTTCGCATTGCAATCCAGTGACCAGCGCCGTGCATAAAGGGAGGACTTGGGAGTGCGCGTAAACCACCTACTGCTTCAGCCACAAATTCTTCAACGGTAGTAGCAGTTTTTGAACCACCGAAACACTCAACGACAGCATCGGCATTACGCCATAACACGCCCTTTGGCATTCCCGTTGTTCCGCCCGTGTAAAGAATGTAGAGGTCGTCTCCGCTGTAACCAGCTGCCGGCTTGTCGGTGGATGACTGCGCTAGTGCGTCTTCATACCACACTGCTCCTTGCAGGAGGTCGTTGTTGCTCGAATCTGGAACCTGAATAATGACTTTCAAGTTGGGGAGGGATGGTCGCACCTCCTGAAGCAACGGTGCGAATCTGGAATGAACGATGCATGCGGTGGCTTGTGAATCAGTGAGCAGATATTGCAATTCCTCAGCCACATATCGGTAGTTCACGTTGAAAGGTGCTACGCGTGCCTTCCATGAGCCCAGCATGGCCTCCAAATATTCATTGCCGTTGTGGAGATAAATAGCTAAGTGATCTTGACCTGTCTC
>JALRGJ010000172.1 GCA_023253435.1 Ilumatobacteraceae bacterium
AAGAGATCTACCTGACCGATGTCTTGCAGATACAGCCGAACTGCATCAGCAGAATCTGAACTCAGGATCTTGGGTTGAGTGACTTTTTTGAGGACCGGGCGACGACTTTCCCGCACCATGGGTCCAGAAATATCTGGCTCCACTTTGTCAATTGTGATTTCTCGTTCTTTTAACATCGACTCGATCTGACGAATCGTGTCGGGATTTAGTTCCACATTTCTAAAAACATGTGCAACCGTGTTTGCATCTACTGTTCCCGAGTCTGATCGCGAGGCAAGCAGAGTGGCCCACTCTTTTGCATCAACTTGCTGGAGCAATGCAGAAGGGCTCAGGGGTTCTGTCACACAGTCTCCCCTGCCGACGCAGACAACCACTGCAATAGCTGAACCGCAGCCCCCGATGCCACCTCAGGTTTCGATAAATTTTCTAATGCAATTCTGACATTACGTTGCTCTTGAATCATTTCCACGTTTGTCACATGTTTTTGTCGTTGCAGCTCTCTGCGCACTGCCGCCCCAATGAGTGCACGTGCCTCCACCTGGGGATCTGCCTCTAGCGAATACACAGAGGCACGCTCAATAATGTCCGCTGCTTCTGTGCTTGCTTGGGCCAACGCTTGATGCACATTGCCTTCAGATTCCGCAAGAGCTCGGAACGCTTCACGAGAGGGATCATCTGGAAAAAGTTCTTCTATCAACCATGGAGCAATGGCGTCCCACTCATGAATCAACAACGACAAGGCAACAAAACCTGCACCTTCTGTTGCTTGAGGTTGAGGAGGAGCAACATCCACAGGCCCAGACCCACCGCGCTCTGCAATCTTTACTAACTCTCCGGCAGAGACGCCGGTATGACTAGCCACTTGCCCCGCATACAGACGCCGAACATGTGCATCTGGATGCTCGTTTACAAGCTCCATTGCTTTGTTAGCGAGCCGCGCACGCGATTCTGGAGACCGAAGTGGATTGGCATCGAAAAGTCTCTTCAAACGGAAACCCAAAAATGGCATGGCCTCGGAAATTGCGCGAGAGAGAGCCCGAGGATCAGATTGCGCTAATTCACCGGGATCTTTACCGGATGGAAACTGAGCAACAGAAACAGATATGTCGTATTTCTTTTCCCACGCATAGAACTTGTCTGCTGCACCCTGACCCGCTGAGTCGGCATCGAAAGCAAGCACCACATTGCGTGCATAACGCTTCATGAGTTTTACATGCTCTTCTGTGAGAGCAGTTCCGCAGGTTGCAACCGCAGTGGCAAGCCCACTTGTGTGAAAACCAATGACATCCGTGTAGCCCTCACACACAATGACTTGATCATCTTTGACAACTTGACCTTTTGCCCAGTTGAGACCGTACAAAGTGCGGGACTTTATGTAGATGGGTGTCTCTGTGGAGTTCTTGTATTTGGCCGGATCAGTTGAGCCAGGAAGAATGCGGCCCCCAAATGCAACTGCTTTTCCGTTTTCATCAAAGATGGGAAACATGACACGAGCGCGGAAGGAATCTTGAATTCTTCCGGCCTTGTTCACAAACCCAAGCCCCACTTCCTGAAGCATGGAGGCTGAAGCGCCAAGAGCTGAACTTAATGCATCCCAATCATCAGGGGCCCAACCCAACTTGAATTGTCGAGCGATGTCTCCCGCTAATCCACGTGAGCGTAAATATTCACGCGCCGCACGTGCATCTGGGCCCTCCAGTAATCGCTTGTGATACCACTCCACTGCGCTCTCCATAAGAGACTCAAGTTCTTTGCGACGTTTGCGCACTCCGGCATCTGGTCCAGACGTATACGTCAGTTGAATGCCAGTTTTCCCTGCGATGCGTTCCACGGCCCCAACAAAATCAAGATGCTCCATTTGTTGAACGAAGGTGAAGACATCACCTTTGGCTCCACACCCGAAACACATGTAACGACCCGTTTCATCGTTAACGCTGAATGAAGGAGTTCTCTCAGAATGAAACGGGCATAGACCTACTTGACCCCTCCCAGCACGACGCAGTTGTGAATACGGAGAGACAATGTCTGAGAGCGTGACAGAGGAACGAACTTTCTGAATGTCGTCCTCCGCAATTCCCATGACACGACATTAGTGCCTTGGGAGCGACGCTAAACCTTGGGAGATTTGTCCCAGATAGATGCAAAGATTGAAACGGTCAGAATCAATGCAATGACTGACAGCGAAATAACGATGGGCATGTGCCACCAGTAGGAAAGAACCATTTTTGCGCCAACAAAGGTGAGAATGACACCCAAACCTGTCTGAAGGTATTTAAACCGGTCTCTCATATCAGCCAACAGGAAGTACAGAGCCCGAAGACCAAGAATGGCAAAAGCGTTTGAAGCAAAGGCGATGTATTGCTCGTTGGTGACCGCCAAAACGGCAGGCACGGAGTCGATAGCGAAAATGACGTCGGTGATTTCCACCATCACCAACACGGCAAGAAGTGGCGTAGCTACCTTCTTGCCATTTTCAAGAGTGAACAATTTCTGTCCGTCAAGTCTGTCAGTGGAAGGCACAAACTTATGAAAAATCTTCATTGCTTTGCTCTTTGCTGGGTCAAACCCTTCATCGTGGGTTTGCAACAACTTCACGCCTGAGTACAACAAGAACAGACCAAACACAATGAGTGCAACCTTGAACTGTTTAATGATTGCAACACCAGCAAAGATGAAGCCAATGCGCATTGCTAGCGCCCCAAAGATTCCCCAGAACAGAACGCGGTGTTGATACTTAGCGGGAACCTGGAAGTGAGCAAAAAGTACAGCCCACACAAAAACATTGTCTACAGAAAGACTCTTCTCGATGAGGTAGCCGCCCATGTATTCACCTGCGGCCGCGGAACCAAACTCCCACAACATGACCAAACCAAACAGCAAACCAACGCTGATCCACACCGCAGACTCAATGGC
>JALRGJ010000173.1 GCA_023253435.1 Ilumatobacteraceae bacterium
CAGCCTTCTTTGCTGCATCTGCAGACAAACCATCTACCGGGTCAATGTGCAACATGAGAATCGCAGATGGATTCTTTGCAGCAACTTCTTCAATCTCTACGCCACCCTCTTTGGACAACATGAGAAGGTGCTTTTTTGCACCTCTGTCAAGAGTGAATGATGCGTAGTACTCCTCAGCAATGTCCGATGCATTTTCCACCCAGATGCGCTTCACAAGGTGGCCCTTAATGTCCATGCCCAAAATGTTCCCCGCATGTAAACGCACTTCATCAGCATTGTTTGCCAATTTGATTCCGCCGGCCTTACCGCGTCCACCCACTTGTACCTGTGCTTTCACAACAACGGGGTAACCAGCAGATTCAGCAGTCTTCACTGCTTCATCGACAGTGACACACACGTCACCTTTCGATACTGGAATGCCGAATCGAGCGAAGTATTGCTTGCCCTGATATTCAAAAAGGTCCATAGGAGTCTCCGTGTGTTTCTTACAACTGTGATTGAGATTTATTGTTCGCGCTGATCAAGTTCTTCTTCAAGCCATTGACAAATGGCTTTCAAAGAAGATCCGGGTCCGAAAACATTGCCAACACCTTGTTCACGCAATGCCCGAGCATCGGCATCGGGAATAACACCGCCACCAAACACAAGGACATCGCCCATGTCTCGATTGCGAAGTTCTTCCATCGTTCGAGGAAAGAGTGTGTTGTGCGCGCCAGAGAGCAACGACAAACCAACTGCATCAGCGTCTTCTTGCAATGCGGTCTCTGCTATCTGTTCTGGCGTCTGATGCAAGCCGGTGTAGATGACTTCAAAACCATGGTCACGAAGGGCACGGGTGATGGTCTTGGCTCCTCGGTCATGACCATCGAGGCCAGGTTTGGCTACAACTACTCGGTACGGGCGCTTCACAGAAAGGAAACCCTACGCCGAATGGGTATTGGTTCACCAACCCGCCACAATGGGGGAATGCGAACTCCCCGCCTGTCATCCCCCCTGGCCAGAGCCACTGTCCCAGTTCTGGGTGGAATTGCGTTCTTTGGCTTGTTTTTCCTTGGGCTATGGCTTGTCGCTGGTGTCATAAATAACAGGGCTGATGAGACCTCTGAGATTGGCAACAAGGTCTTTGAGGTAGGCAAAGTGGACTCCATGGCTCAGGCCGTTGCCGATGGCGGGCCTCTTTTGTTCCCCGATCTGCGCAGCCCCGATGGCATCCGCTCCGTGGTACTTGATCACACCGGCTCAGATCCCTCCGTGGGATGGAGAGTGTTTTATGCCTATCCAGCTGATCGTGACTCCACATGCCTCGTGACCCACACTCCCGACAGTCGAGAATTCATTGACTGCGAGAACAGAACACTCGCTCCTGAACAACTGATGGCTCCCGACAACGTGCGACCAATTGTTGAGAACAAGAAGACTCTGTATCTAGATCTTCGTGGACTCATTACAAGCGCCACAACAACAACTGTCTCGTCATAAATTGTGCGCATCACGGTGCGCATTCAAATTATTTTGCGAGTGAGTCAACCAAGCGAGCAGCAAATTCTTCTGTGTGTTGGTCCAGTTTGCTGCGATGCAACGCAAGACCGCCCACAACACTTGCACCACACATTTCCAGCGCATGCGACATAACGTTCAATGACTTCCCTGGGTTAAGTGCAAAGGTACAAAATCCAACTGCATTTTTGCCAGCCATTGATGGCAATGTACGAATTCGATCAACGGCCCAAGGAGCTTGACCAACAACGAAGAGTCCGTGTACCCAAGTACCAACGATCACTGTGTCGGCATCTTGGATAGAGGCATGGTCTGGAGTTCTTACTGCAGAGATACCAGTGATGGACCAGTTCTCCTGCTGAAGATTGGCGGCGATCATTTCGCCCGCCTTCCACGTGTTGCCCGTGAGACTTTCTATAAGAATCGCTGCCTTCATATCTCTATTTCTACTACTCCCACATTGTGGATAAGGATTTCAGGAGAGTTTCTTTAACGGCGCCCATGCCAGAGCCAAATGTTTTGTGCCCCTTTCACGGAATCGCACAGTTGCCTCAGCCTTTTCTCCGCTGCCCTTAATCTCCAAGATGACCCCTTCTCCAAAGACTGCGTGTTCCACATCGTCACCCACTTTGAAATCAGCAAAGTTCTCTGCGTTTCGGGGTTGAGCTGCTGGACGAGACATGCGCTCTCTCATCTCATCTTTACGAGCGCCGAATGTGCGACCCGTTGGTTCTTCATCGCGACGTCTGTATGCGGGCAGTTCTGCATCATCCCAACTACTTACCGAGCGTCCATAGACACGTCCGTGATCCACTCCGGAATCTACGTTGCCCTGACGATCAAAGAGTTCTGCGGGAATCTCTGCCAAGAAACGAGACGGTGGGTTGTATTGAGATTGTCCAAACAACATTCGCTGCCATGCATGAGAGACAAACAACTGCTCTCGAGCACGTGTGAGCCCCACATATGCGAGGCGACGTTCTTCCTCAAGTTCTGCAGGGTCTTCTTGTGCTCGACTATGCGGGAAGATTCCTTCTTCACAGCCAACAAGAAACACTGTGGGGTACTCCAAGCCCTTGGCTGAATGCAAAGTCATCAGAACTAACAGATTGGACTCGTCGAGATCATCTGTATCTGCAACAAGAGCCACTTGCTCAAGAAACTCTTCCACAACAGGCATTTCTCGAGCAGCGCTAATGAGTTCAGTGATGTTCTCCAAGCGACCGGCCGCTTCAACAGTGCCTTCGTTTTCTAGTTCTTCGATGTAACCACTTGATGTCAGAGCAATCTCTAAAAGTGATGCGGGACCATCCTCTAGAGAAGAGTTCATAGTGTCGATCATGGAAACAAAAGAGGCCAGACCTTTTACTGCCCCGCCACTGACTCCTGCTTCAGAACAAC
>JALRGJ010000174.1 GCA_023253435.1 Ilumatobacteraceae bacterium
AGATGTGTCACCTATTGACAATGCGGTTCCAGTGATCAGGGCTGCAGCATGTGATCAAGCACGCAAAGTTCCACGAGGAGTCATTGTTCTGTCGTTTGGAAGACAAAATGAAGTTGCGGCAAATGGTTTTGGTAAATCAATTACTTCTTCTCAAATAATTGCGACTGCATCTGCATGGGCTACTGGGCTCGCAGAGTGTGGCACTGGCCCATGGGAAGTGGCGATTGGAACTTCTAACTCGGGAAGTGTGACGGCTTATAACGGTTACTTGGGAGGAAAAGCCTGGGCAAGAATTGTTGCAAGCGCGAGAGCAGTCTCTGATGCTCGAACCGTTATTTCCGGTGCTGTCGATTTGGAACCCGGTTGGGGGCCACCTGGCCAGGCTCGGGCATGGGTTGATGGTTACGTAGATCAGACTCAATTGAGATTGTGGAACTTTGGATCTGCTGATGGATGCCCACAATCTGTGTCAACAGATCTCACCTGCAATAACGGATGGACAATCGATGATGTTTTATGGGTGTCGTCCCATGCGGGTGCCAATGTTTTGGCAATGCCCCAGATTCATACCAAGAGCGGATCTCAAGCAAGACAATGGGCTCGCCTTGCTGCTCGTGCCGAACAAATGAAAATGCCCTTGCGACTTGCCGCTATCACTGTTCAAACTGCTGCCTGTTCTCAGGTTCGAGGTGGTTGTCCTACCACTGGAATTTCAGCATGGGATGGGTGGCTGCAATTGAAGTATGCATTGAAAGACATTCCATCTGTAGCTAATTACAAAGTTGGTGCACCCATGGATATCCGATGGGGATGGGCAAACGGGTTTGTGATTCCTCCTGAAACAACGGTCACTACAACAACCACTACAACGACAACCACCACCACAACAACGGTGCCACCAACAACCACTACAACGTCGACTACATCAACGTCGTCTACAACAACGAGTTCTTCGCCGTAGTTATGGTTCGTATTGGTCGGCTCACGCTCTCATGAGTGTGTGCGATGGTGCTGTGTGCTCCAAAGACCGTGAGCGCTGCAGAAGTTCGAGCAGTGTCATGCGCCAAGGGTGGTAGATGTGCTGTAGGCAATATTGGGCCTGGTGGTGGACGCATAGTTGTCGCATCGTCAACTCCGCAATGGTGGGGTTCTTATATTGAGGCAAGACCATTAAAGGGTGGACGTGGGCTGCCATGGTCGCTTCGTCCAACGGAGTCTGTGTATTCAAGTGCCACCGGAGACGTGCTTCGTCAGCGCATTGATGCGAGAGGTTGGGGTATGGGTGCAATTAACACCCAAGTGATCGTTCAACACAGTGGCGAAGGGGCGTATGCCGCAAAGAAAGCTCTCGACACATATGCCGGTGGCAAAAATGATTGGTTCTTGCCATCCCGAGATGAACTTGATTCCATCTATCACCTTGCATCTCTAACAACGTGGCGAGGAATGTACAAAGAGGCGTACTGGTCTTCATCTGAAAACTCCACAAATTTTGCGTGGTATCAAATGTTTCAAGATGGCACTCAATTCACTGACGAACATGGAATTGGAAAGATTGACGATGTAGCCATCACGAGCAACAAAGACAAAACACGTAACACAAAACATGGAGGAAGTGGTTTTCGTTCACTTCCATTTCGGTTAGTGGTAGTGCGATACTTTGGCCCGATAGCGGGTTCTCGTAATGCCTCCACAGTGTCGGCGTTGACGGGGAGATCTTGTACTGCTTCTGGTCCTTGTTCGCTGGGTGATCTCGGGCCAGGAGGAGGAATTGTGTTCTATGACGCAGGAGAACACAAAACGTGGGGACGATATTTAGAGATGGCACCTGCCAGCACTGAAGTAGCAGGCTTGCCATGGAAGAATTTGTCGGTTGTAGACAAAAAGCGACCCTTGTATGTCAACACATCACGTTATTCAGCGCGAGTGCAGCGCATCATTGCAAAACGAATGGGAATGGGGCGTCAGAATACGCGTTTGATCGTGAGAAAATATGGTGTAGCAAATTACGCAGCACGCTACGCAGCAGATCTTGTGTTCAATGGCCATGACGATTGGTTTTTGCCATCTGAGGACGAACTTAACGAGATGTACAAATTTGCTCACGTGGGGGAGTTGCCACTCGATGGCACAAAAGACTCGTTTTATTGGTCGTCATCTGAGTACGACTTCAACAATGCCTGGACCGTGAACTTTAAGGATGGTCAACAATTTGACCGAGAGAAGTACAACGTTCCCACCCCCACGGTGAAGGCCCTTCGCGTGCGTGCAGTGCGTGCCTTCGGATAATTTCAGGGAAAAAGGGATCTGTGGGAAAGGGATTTCCCGATAACCTTTCATTTCCGATCATTCGGGCGTTTAGCTCAGTTGGCTAGAGCATCTCCCTTACAAGGAGAGGGTCGGGGGTTCGAGTCCCTCAACGCCCACCAGTTCGGTCCATTCGGCTAACCGCTAGCTGTTCGTGCGGCATACGTATAATTGTAAAGCTTTTTATTCATACGTAAAAGCTTTGAAGATAATTACTTTGAGTTTAATATCTTACTTTTTGCCAAATAGTCTGCTGAAGAACCCTGCCTTTTTTGATGGCTGAGTGGCATTAGCGTCGGGCTGCTCAGAGCTTGGCTGAGCATCTACAGGCGGTAGATCTGTTTGGGCTTGTTGGATTTGTGGAGCCGCCTCGGGCTGAGTGACTTGGGCTGGTGGATTTTCTAGTTCTTTTTGATTAAGCTTAAAGACATTTGCCTCACCTGCTGGCTCACTGTTAATACCCGGAACCTGATTAAAGCCTTTTGAGGTGGGTGATTGCTTGATGTCCATTCCCTTCGAACGATTACTTGAAGCTGCTGCCTGCTTTGCTAGCAATTCTTCTCTCTGAGCCTGAGCTGCCTT
>JALRGJ010000175.1 GCA_023253435.1 Ilumatobacteraceae bacterium
ACCGCATAAACATTTTCCTGTTGCCATGAGGCCACAGTACATGACGTGGGAACCATAGAAATGAAAAATCCCCCAGCCCGTTTGGACTGGGGGATTTTTTTCAGAGGTAGGTGTTTAGCCAATTACCAGAAGGAGAGACGATTTTTTCGCCTTCTTCTTTTGGGTGTACTTGACCTGCACTGTGCAGGTACCAGGAGCAGAAGCGGTGACCACTGTCTTGGAGATTGCACATGTTGCTGACTTCTTCTTTGGCACAACAAAGCTCACCTTGGTGGCCTTTTTCAAACCAAGCATGGTGACGGCTTTCTTTGTAGTGATCTTTGTTCCCACCTTTGTGGATGGGCTCTGGCTAGCTGGTAACACAGCAGTTTTCACTTCAACTGGTTGAGTTGCCTGGTTCACCACGGTGAGTGCGGCTGATCTTTGTGCCTCAGTCGCAGCATCAATCAACTTCTGAATGTCTGCTTGCGACATAGTGGAGCTGTATGTGCCACCCAATGCTTGAATGAGAACTTTCAATTGATCTTCGGAGAGCCATTCACGAATGAAGATTCCGGCCTCCGTGAGCATTTCATCAGTAAACATTGATGCATCTGGGTATTCACAATCTGGGCACTCTTCACCTTCACGTGGTTCAATGCCACTGAAAGAGGAGGGGAGATTCACGGTGTAACCCATATTCCAGCCCCACTGAGAGACGTTGCCGTCGCTATCTACAGCCATGGCACTCGCCATGCCAGCTGTAATCGCTACAAAGTCTTCGCCACTTGGAACGTTTAATAATCCGTCGTAATCATTTTCGTAGCCCCAAGACTGAATTGCGCCGTTAGCCAAAACAATGACAGTTGACTCAGTCATTGCAATCGCAGTTGCGCCTTCCACCATGGTGGTTGCTGAAAATTCTTCTGGACAGAGGCCCCAATACACAATGTTGCCATCGTCCTTGAGTGCGGCAGAGCAGATTGAGTTCGCCGCAGCTGCAATGACATTTTTTAAACCGGCTGGCGGGGATGCTTTGTCGTATTCGTTACTTCCCCAAGCGTCTACTTTTCCGGATTCAGTGATGGCAATTATGTGAGTGAGACCACCGGCAATCGCTTTGTACTTAACGCCCTCAGGCATTTCAATAAGTTTTCCTCGTGGTGCCGAGTGTGAACCCCACTCAATAACTTCACCCTCGGATGTGAGTGCAGCTGAATATGCATACCCACCGATTACTTGTCGCACATTGTAGAGATCTTCTGGTGCGTTCAATTGCCCACCCAAATTTTCTCCCCAAGTGATCACGGTGCCACTTCTATTGATGGCTAATCCATGGCGATAGCCGGCGGCGACAGATGTGTAGCCATCTCCACCAGGCCAGTAACCGTCTGGGCTGCTATCAAATTTTTCGATGTAGCCGTCTTCATGGATGCCATATGCCTGGTATCCACCCATTGCAATGGGCATCACAGGAGTTGTGGTGAGGAAAACTTCTGGAATGACATCTGCACCGGCCATCTCGGACTCTCGGCCCCATACATAGATGTTGTTTTTGTCGTCGAGCGCAGAGTTAAAAAATGCACCGTTAGAAATCGACACAAATTTTTTGCCACTGTTTTTTAATTCTGGAACGTCACTTCCTTCTCCAAAGATGGAGCTCAAAACGTAGAGGTTTCCTGCGTCGTCAAGAGCTGTGACACTGAGATGCATGTAATCAACATCTATGAATTTTGTTCCTCCTGACTTCAGCTCTGGAACCTTGAAGTCTCCCGATATGTCTTCCCCCCAGAAATAAATGTTTCCCAAATCATCAAGCGCGACGGAAGCTGTAATGCCAGCAGAAATATCAGTGAATTTGCTAGCACCATCTTTAAGTTCTGGTGCGTCGAGGAAACCGTAACTGGAGTACACGCCAGGCATACCCCAGACGTACAGGTTTCCAGCGTCGTCTAACGCAAGGTTGTGATAGTAGCCAGAGGAAAGCTGCGTAAATTTTGTTCCACCATCTTTCAACTCGGGAACTTCAAAGCGAGTTTCTCCTGAATCCATCCAAGGTGCATCGGCTCCCCAAAGGTACATATTGTTCTGATCATCTAGTGCCATGCTCTGGGAAAAACCGGCCTCCACCGTCGTGAACTTTGTGGCTCCGTCTTTGAGCTTCGGCGGAGTTGCTTCGCCGAAAGGGTTTTCTCCAAGTCCGTACATATTCCCAAGATCGTCAAGAGCAAGTGAGTGGAAAACACCGGATGATAATGAGGTGAATTTGGTAGCACCCTCTTTGAGGTCTGGAATGGTGTTGTAACCAACATCTTCACCCCAATTGGTTCCCCAGGAGTAGAGGTATCCGTTTTCATCGAGCGCTTGCAGGCCAAAAGCAGAAGCAGACACTGACACGGGTGTGGCAGCGCGCGCCGAGAAGGAGGTCAGTGCCGCATTGCGCTGGCGTCCTGAGGTGGAATACCCCATGGAGTCTTCAGATTTAGATCCACATGCTGCGACTGTGGTGGCAAGAAGCCCCACTGCAGCAAGAGTCAGGAGTGAGCGAGTGAAGGGATGTCGTGACATACCCCCACAGTAGTCAAACTGATGGACAAAGTATCCAAGTACGCCTCAGGTAAGGCTACGTGGCAGGCCCTCTAGCCCGAAAAAAGAGCTATTTCGGGGGTGGGGTATGGGTGATCATTGGCTTACGCCTCAGGCGATACACCACTGTGACAAGCCGGGTCCAGAGGTCATTGCAATTGATCATCATGACGAGGACACCTTTTTGAGAGTCAGAGTTCTTCTTGAATCCAAGGCATCAAGTGTGGCTTTGCCTTGGCCCAACTCATCTGACGTGAGAGAGATTGCCTGTTCCGGAACCGACAGATCACTAGTGAG
>JALRGJ010000176.1 GCA_023253435.1 Ilumatobacteraceae bacterium
TGCTCCAGTCGCTGCAGCAGCACCGCCGTTGGGGCAGCTGTTCTCTCGGCGCAGCGGCGCCGCCGCCGCCACAGCAGCAGTTTGCCCCTCCGCAGTTCCAGCAGCAGCCGCATGGCGGCGAGCAGCAGCAGTTTCAAGAAATGCCTTTGCAGGAATACAACCACGGTTCAAGCAGGTGCCACCGATGGTGTCTTTTTCTACGAGAGCCACATTGAGGCCAGCCGACGCACCATAAAAAGCTGCTGCGTACCCTCCTGGGCCACCGCCCACGATGACGAGGTCGAACTGGTCGGCCATGGGATTATCTCCTCAAATATCAGTCAGATACCACGTTGTATCCGCATACAACCGTAGCCGTTACGGCTTGGAACGCCATTGTGATTGTTGCCCCGCACGTAAATAGGCAACGGTGGCAGTGCCCTGTGAGGCCTCGAATGCCACTTCACAGGTGACCACCTGAGCCAATTCGGTGGTGGTACACGGAGATTCCTGTGAGGCCGTGAGATCAATGTTCGGTGAGAGAACTTCTCCCCCAGCTAACAAACGCCAGCCCTCCACAGCATCGGCACCAGCTACGCCAGACATTGACACCGAGACAACCGTGGCATCTGCATTCTGTGTGACGGACAACACGGACACCGTCATATCACCCAATGTTTTTTGTACTTTTAGAGAATTCAACTGAACTTCAGTGTCGTCTGTTGCGATCAGGAACAATTTTGCTCCGCCCGCCAGCATGATGGCGAGCCCGCAAATAAGGGCTGTGAGGATGAGTTTTCGAGTGCTCATGCAAGTGACAACACTACGCCTGAGAAGAAAGAGTCACTCATATTGATTTAGGGGAACAATATGACCCGCAAATAGGTTGGATTCTTTTATGAAAATTCTTATTACGGGTGCATCTGGACTCATCGGCCAGGCACTCTCTGGCGAACTCCAGCGTCTCGGTCACCAAACGGTTGCAGCGGTTCGTCGGACACCTCTGAATGACAAGGAGGTGCAATGGGACCCTCGTAACGGAGTGATGTCTCCAGAGGCTTTCCTGGGGGTCGACGCAGTGGTGCATCTTGCTGGTGCTGGTATCGGCGATAAGCGCTGGACTGATTCATACAAGAAAGAAATCCTGGAGAGTCGTACCAAAGGAACTTCACTGCTTGCCACAACCATGGCTGGTCTTGCCACAAAACCGAAAGTGTTTCTCTCTGGTTCTGCAATTGGCATTTATGGCGAAAGTGACACGACAACATTTGAGGAAAACAGTGCTGCAGGTACCGGCTTCCTTGCAGATGTCTGCGTGAAATGGGAAGAAGCAGCCGCACCAGCAGCGCAAGCGGGAATTAGAACTGTGTTTCTGCGCACTGGAATCGTGCTCTCTCCCAAAGGTGGCGCATTGAAGAAGCAGTTGCCTCTTTTCAAACTTGGCCTCGGCGGAAAATTCGGAAATGGAAAACAGTGGCAAAGTTGGATCTCCATTACCGATGAAGTAAACGCAATCATTCACCTATTGACTTCCAATCTTTCTGGTGCAGTTAACCTCACTGCGCCACAGCCAGTGACGAATGCCGAATTCACGAAAACTTTGGCAAAAGTTGTTTCGCGCCCAGCCCTTCTTCCTATTCCATCTTTTGGGCCAAAGGCATTGTTGGGTGCAGAACTTGCCGATGCTTTGCTGTTTACCGGACAAAAAGTGATGCCATCGGCACTCATCGCGGACGGATTCACGTTCCAACATTCCACACTTGAATCTGCATTGCGCGATCTACTGAAGAAGTGACCACTCAGCAACTTCCTTCTCATGCCCAAGTAGTCGTTATCGGCGCTGGGTTGGCAGGGCTTGTGACTGCTCGTGTTCTTGAGCAGTCGGGCTTTTCCAGTGTGATTCTCGAGGCGTCTGATGGGGTGGGTGGACGTGTTCGCAGCGATGAAGTTGACGGATTCATTCTCGATAGAGGTTTCCAAGTACTTCTCACCGGATACCCCGAAATACATCGGCACCTCAACCTTGCAGCACTAGATCTGAAAGCTTTTGAACCTGGAGCGGTTGTGTGGCGCGGAGGTCGGGCCACTGTGGTGGGGGATCCATTTCGTCGACCAAAGACTTTGTTGTCCACCACATTTGCGCCTATCGGAACAGTGACAGACAAAGCACGCATCGCCCTATTGCGGCTCCAGCTAAAACGTAAAGATCCAAAAGCTCTGTTACGTGGTCAAGACATCTCTACAACTGCCGCACTTCGCAGCGCAGGCTTCTCATCAAAAATCATCGAACGTTTCTTCCGTCCATTGGTAGGTGGAATTCAACTAGATCCAAGTCTCTCCTCATCACGGCGAATGTTTGACGTCATCTTTCGTACGCTTGCAACGGGTGATTCGGTTGTCCCCGCAAAAGGCATGGGGCAAATTTCTCAACAACTGGCGGCTTCGCTATCGTCCACAATTCATTTAAATAAGCGGGTAACAAAAGTTGAACCACATCAAGTAACGCTTCATGATGGTTCAGTGATCACCTCAGATGTGATTGTGGTTGCCACAGAAGGCCCTGCGGCCTCCTCGTTACTCGGACTTCCAGAAGTTCCTTCGCGCAGTGCTGGTTGTGTTTATTTCTCCGCTCAACAATCGCCCGTTGATGGCGCTTATGTCATCTTGGATGGCCACGGGCAAGGGCCAGTGCTGAATGTTGCTGTGATGTCTGAGGTCTCTCCTCACTATGCGCCGGCTGGTTCTCACCTCATTGCTGCCGCTTTACCCGGAGTTATTGAGGGTGATTTGGAACAGATTGCACGGACGCAATTACGGAGCTGGTGGGGCAACCAGGTGGACTCCTGGAAACATTTGCGAACCTACA
>JALRGJ010000177.1 GCA_023253435.1 Ilumatobacteraceae bacterium
CCACGTCTGTCTCTCGGACAACCCAGGCACGCTGGGAGAGATTTTTGCGAGAGCAGGATCGATGAGGCAAAACGACAGAGGTTCAGTAGTTGTGGAAGCCCTCCTTCTTGTGCCGGTCTTAATGATGCTGGTTTTGTTGTCTGTATATGTAGGACGGTGGACAACAAGTTCGCAGCGCATTTCACGGGCAGCAGATGTTGCAGCCCGAGCAGCATCGCAATCTTCGATGGGGAAAATGACTCAAAATGGGCGCTTAGCTGCAGCGCAAGAGCTGAAGCGGATTCAGAGTGGGTGCTCCCATCAAAATGTGGACATAAAAAGATATTCAGCACGAGGTGTTCTGTTTGTACAAGTAGATGTTGAGTGTGTTCTTCAAACGGTCGACCTGAGTCTGTTGCGTTTGCCGGCACGACGTATTCACGCAAGATCTGTGGAAGTTATCGATGTGTATACAAAACGGTGATCAAGATGAGAAGTAACCGTGGGTCTGTTTCTGGAATGGTTGTGTGTCTCACTCTGTCTGCTATTTCGTTATGTGGTTTGGTGTTTGATGGGGGGAACATAGTAAACACTTATTCCCAACTGTCAGATCTAGCTGAAAATTCCGGTCGAGTGGGAGCACAGAAAATCTCAGGAATTCGTGCAGGTAATGCTCATATTAATCAAGATGAAGCCATTACCGAAATGAAGATGTATCTCAAGAATTGTGCATGCATGTCAAATTTTCAAGTTGAAGATACTCGCGTGAGTGTGACACTTCGTAGAAAAGTCAAAATCAGAATTTTGGGAATCGTTGGGGCAACATCACGCAATGTGACGGCTTCCCGCACTGTGGAGATTGTGAATGGGTAATGCGTGTTTTCTACAAATTGTTGTGCTTAACGATCTTTTCTGTAATTCCAATCTGGTCTGGTGTCGTTCTATGGAGTCACCGAGCTTCAATCTTGCAGAGAGAGTTTCTTGACTTATCACTCTCGTACATCGAAATCAGCATTCTGACTCATGCAACAATTCTTTTGATTTGGACTTTTCTCATTTGTGGTGCGCTTGAAATACTCAGAAGAGGCAATTTCCGTTCGTTCTCGGAGTTGCGATTGATAGCAAATAGTAAACACTTGCTTCTTGGGGCTCTAGCAATAACACCTTCTCACTCCACACCAACTGCGTACCAGGTCTCACCGACACTCCCACTTTCCACAATTCTCACCCCAGCAATTGGCTTTTCGATGCTTCTCAATATTTTGCAGAAGCGTCGAGAGCAAATACGTCAGCGACAACTGCCTCAACGATTCTCCGAACATCAACAGGCACAAATGCGCACAATTATTCGTTTTTGTGAGAATGATGCCACAAAAATTAGCAATGCTGATCTTCTTACCGAAACAGACATTGTGCAACTAGCAAACTCTGTAGAAGCTGTGAATGTATTGGCGGAAATGGAGACACATCCCATTGATGAATGGAAGGTGATGGTTCGTCTGTATGGATATCCCCAAGTTGAAAATAATGATGGTCAAATTGCGCTCTTCCGGAAAAAGCGAGCTCTCGAATTATTGGCTTGGTTGTGCGTAAATAGAGATAGACAAAGAAGAACTGCTGCTAGAACCGCACTCTGGGATGTCTCTATATCTGATGCATCGTTTTCTACGGTTGTTTCTGATCTCAGACGAACGCTGGCTGAAATAGAAGGAAGCACATTGCGGGGCGAGTGGTTACCAACTACCTATTCAGATGAGATACCTCTACATCACTCCGTAGTAACAGATTTTGATGTGATCTGTCATGCGTTGGACGGATTTAAAAAAGACAACACGAGGGTGGGGCAGTTAGTGCAAGCACTCTCTTTAATTCGTGATGTTCCATTTGCTGGAACTTCGTACAGTTGGGCTGACTATGACGGTACGACCACACGTTTGGTTGTTGTTGCTCTTGAGGCAGCTCAAACACTTGCTGAATGGGCGATGATGCATCATGAAGTGGAAGTGGCCGATATCGCCATTAAAGCTGGTTTACGAGTGATGCCTGGGTGTGAGGAGTTTTTACAATTACACAAAAGTCTCTTAACACTTGTACGAACATCCCATCTCGTGACTTCTGATTGATAATGAACCAGACGCTCCTTATGTTCGGGGTTACCCCTAACAAAGGAGAACAACGTGTCACTTGTACGAAAACTCAATACAGATTTTGATTGGCCAGCATGGATGGCGGGAAGAACCATCATGGATTTCCCTGAATCATGGATTGACTCACTTGGTGAAGCAGCTATCCGCGTTGAGGAATATGAAGACGACAATCAGTTGATTGTTCGTGCGGAAATTCCAGGCGTGAACCCAGAGGAAGATATTGAGATCAGCCTCACTGAGGGAATGCTGCGAATCATGGTGCAACGTAAAAAAGAGTCACGACATGAGAGCAAGCGCCACTATCGCAGCGAATTTCAGTACGGCTCATTTGTTCGCACCATTGCACTTCCTGCGGGAGCTACAGATCAAGACGTGAAAGCCAAATATCGAGATGGGGTTCTTGAAGTGAAAATTCCATTAAGCGGTTCACAAGCCAAGACAAAGAAGATCAATATTCAAAAGGACTAATGGCACTTGGGTTCTTGCGCCCTAGCATGAGCGCATGTTTGGACGTAAGAACCCTGTGCTTGTCACTGCCGAGCAGGCATTGCCCGGCAGAACAGATCAGACCATGCCAGTGCCAGAAGAGCATTTTGAATTAGGAACTCCACTTGTAGGGCCATGGCCCGATAATTGTCAGACACTTGTTGTAGGAATGGGTTGCTTTTGGGGGGCAGAGAGAATTTTTTGGAAGACTCCTGGCGTC
>JALRGJ010000178.1 GCA_023253435.1 Ilumatobacteraceae bacterium
TACCACCGGCGAAACCCTTACCGCGGCTGACAGCAGTGACGTCCACTTTTTCTCCAGCTGCAAGAACATCAGCGGCAATTTCTTGTCCCACTTCAAAACCATCAACCGAGTCGAGTCGTAATTCGACAAGACGACGACCAGCTTCGACATTTGCTTTCGCAAAGTGTCCCTGCTCTGGCTTAGGAAGTTTGTTGGCGTTCTTTTGACCGTATGTCACCTGCAAGGCGGTGTATCCATCACGGTCTTGTGTTTTGACTTGTACGACGCGTAATGGTTCGACACGCAGAACAGTGACGGGAATGACGCGTTGGTCATCTCCCCACACCTGTGTCATGCCGACCTTTTCGCCGACGATCGCTTTTTGTGCCATGGCGGCAACCCTTTTCTCGTTTGCTTCTTCACGCAAATGCTCCGACAACATCACTGTTGACGGAGCACCTGTTTGGGTTTTGCCGTGTGGTTCCTTTGCGATAACTCGCATTGGCCTTCACGGACGTCGATTGTTGTTTTTCGACGATCGATCTTGCTCTCTGGGCTTTCACCCAAATTGCATGGACTGGGAACGCTATCGGGGGAAATCCCTGACCACAAAGGGAACTTGGGCGAATTCCCGATCTACCATCTAGGGGATGGCCACTCTCTCAGACCACCAGCTCGATGCCTATCGGACCCACGGGGTGGTGGTTCTTCCCGGAGTCATTTCCCAGGCCAATTTGGCCAAAATTGAGGCTGGAGTGGCCAAAAACATGGAAAATCCCTCAAAATGGGCCAATGAATACACTCCAGAAGGCTCCGGGGGTCGATTTTTCGATGATTATGTCAATTGGCAAAAAATCCCCGAATTTGCCCAGGTTGCCCTAGAGGGGGATCTCCCTCAAATAGCAGGGGAACTCATGGGCACCACTGCCCCCCGATTTTTTCATGAGCATGTCTTGGTGAAAGAACCCGGCACCGCCACCCCCACTCCATGGCATCACGATGATCCCTACTACGGAGTGGAGGGAATGGACAATGTCAGCATTTGGGTACCCCTAGATCCCATCCCCTCCACCATTGCGCTTCGCTGCATCCAGGGCAGCCACTTGGTACCGCGACGTTTCATTCCCAATGCTTTTAAAGACAACGCCCCCTACGTAGAAGATGCTCACGGATACGAGCCTCTCCCCTCCGTTGAAGAGATGGAGTCTTTTGGGGACACCTTGATATGTGAAGTGAACCCAGGCGATGCCGTTGCATTTCATTTCCGCACTTTGCACAGTGCGCCAGGGACGGCAGAACATGCCATGCGACGGCGCATCGTGAGCTTCCGATACGTCGGTGATGATGCTCGCTGGAGCAGTCGACCATGGAAAACATCGCCACCGTTCGAAGCTGAAGGCCTGAACGATGGCGATGAATTAGACGATCTTCGTTTTCCGCGCGTCTCCATTGACGCGCACTAAGAAACTATTCCTTCGGACGAGCAATCAATGTTGCTTTCAGAGTGACTCGCTTGCCGTCACGCTCCACAACGATGTTGATGATGTCTCCCGGTGCAGAGTCTCGAATCACTGCAATGAGTGCGCCAGGGCCAGTAATTGTTTTGCCATTGATCTCAAGGACAATGTCATTTGCCTTCAAACCGGCGCGAGATGCGGGTGAGTTGTCGGCAACTTCAGTGACTGTTGCGCCAGCACCACCATCAGTTCTGCTGCCAACACCAATTCCCAAGTAACCCTGATCGGGAGTTTCACCACTCGCATTAGCGCGAAGCAATTTTGCAACTCGCTGAATTTCTGCAACTCCAATGGCAAAACCAATGTTGCTCGCCGTTGATGAAGAACCACCCGTAGCAACAGCAGTATTAATACCAATGACTTGTCCGTTCATATTGATGAGCGGACCGCCTGAATTGCCAGAAGAAATTGCAGCATCGGTTTGAATCAAACCATCAAGTGCTCCGTTGTCAATTTCAAGAGTTCTATTCAGTGCCGAAACAATTCCTGAAGTCACACTTGGACCACCGTCGAGTGCAAGTGCGTAACCCACTGCAACAACGGGATCACCCACCGCAATGGAATCTGCATCTGCAAATGTTGCAGCTGTTAAACCAGACGAGTTGTTCAACTTGATCAGAGCCATATCGTTACCGGGATCCGTGGCAAGAACTTTGGCCATGATGGGAGATGTTTGACCATTCAAACGAACGCGGACTTGAGTGGCGCCTTCAACAACATGGTTGTTGGTCAGAATTTCACCATCCGTGGTCACGATGATTCCTGTACCAACAGACTCACTATTTGAAGTCAGAGAATCAATAGTGACCACACTTGGTGCAATGACATTTGCAGCTTTTGCCACATTTGAATTACCCACCTTTGATGAATCAACAGGTGCGGCCGTCACAAGTGGAGTATTTGAGGAGCCTGAATTGTCATTGGTAGATGAACCAATGACCCCACCAACAACGCCGCCACAGAAAGCAATAACTACGAGTAACACAGCAGCAATAACTCGTGGCCTTTTGTTACTGGGTGTTGCGATTTGAGGAGGTGTATGTACCCAATGTGAATCTGTGTTCATGTCTCAAGTATCTATCCTCTGGGCACCTTTACACAGGGAAAAATCTAAAAAATCTCGTAAGAAATTGATACTGAAACACACGGGGGAAATACAAACGGGGCGGTCCTTGCGGACCGCCCCGTTTTGAAACCCTCTGGGAATGAATTAACCCTGGATTTTGATCTCGATATCGACACCTGCAGGCAACTCAATGCGCTGCAAGGAATCGATGGTCTTGTTGTTTGGCTCCACAATGTCGATGAGACGCTTATGAATACGCA
>JALRGJ010000179.1 GCA_023253435.1 Ilumatobacteraceae bacterium
TTATGTCTTGCTCCAAAAGAGGGTCTTGGCGTTGATGACCAAGAGCTTCGTAACAAAGTTGCGAGCAAGCTGAACTGGTTCCGTCGTTAGAAATTAAGGAGACTTCATGATTCTCACAGAAATCGATCACGTTGCAATTGCAGTTCGTGACCTTGAAGCTGCAATCGCTTATTATGAAAAAGCATTTGGTGCAACAGTTGACCACCGTGAAGTAGTAGAGAGCGATGGTGTAGAGGAAGCACTCCTCAAAGTTGCTGAAAGCTATGTACAACTACTCACACCAACCAACCCCGAGTCTCCCGTAGCAAAGGCCATTGAAAAGCGCGGCGAAGGACTACACCACATTGGTTACCGAGTAAACAACTGTGCTGAGGCTCTTGCCGCAATGGTGGCCGCCGGTGCAACACCTATTGATAAGGCTCCTCGGCCAGGTAGCCGAGGTACAACTGTTGCTTTCATTCATCCCAAGGGAAGCTTTGGCACTCTCATCGAACTCGTTCAAGAGTAACGAGAATCGCACGTGCATAGACATGTGCTGAAAAGTCAAGCAAACTGAGTTCCATGCGCAATGTGATCTGGGCACTACTTGGTGCACTGAATGGTGTTCGTGCTGTGTTCTTTGCGCGTAGAAAAGTCTCTGAACTTCGCCTAGTCAATTTCACATACGGAGAAGGACACATCACAGACTCTGCTCTCATTCCTTATGTGGGGGCTGCTCTCAGCGCATCCGTGTATGCGTTACTCGCCAACACCTTCACAGGGAACTGGAGTGTGTTTGCTTTCTCTGTATTTGTGGGAGCCTGTCTTCGTCTCACGTTGATTGACATTGACACTCATGTATTGCCAAGGGGAGTTGTCCTTCGAGCCGTATTCCTTGGGTTAATTCTTCTGCCACTCGCAGACCAGTTCAACAATGAAGGAAACGTGGGAAGTATGTTCGCCGGCGCATTTGCTATGTGGCTCATCTTGAGGCTTCTCGAGTTGCTCTCTCGGGGAGATATGGGTGGAGGAGACGTTTTTCTGGGGGTCATGTTGGGCATGTATGTGGGTTGGACCACATTTGATGACATTTTCATTTCTTTGGTGCTGTCTTTTGCCATTGCCGGAGTGTTTGCCATTGGGCTGTTGGCATTTGGCAGAGGGACACGGCGCACTCGGTTCGCTTTTGGACCCTTCCTAGTTCTTGGTGCGGTTCTCACCGTTCTACGATGAAGCCACTACTTAGGGGGAATCAATGTCTGAATTCGATGGCAAGGTGGCAATTGTTACGGGATCGTCAAGCGGAATCGGTGAAAGAACCGCTCAGCGACTTGCAGAACTTGGCGCACGTGTTGTTGTGAACTCCGCAAGCTCAGTGGAGGCAGGAGAGAAATTAGCGGCGTCCCTTCCTAATGACCCTCTGTATGTGCAAGCAGATATCAGTGACAAGACACAATGTCAGAAATTGATAGACGCAACAATTGCAAAGTACGGACAATTAGATGTTCTTGTAAACAATGCTGGTTGGACATCGTTAGTTCCACATCATGACCTTGAATCACTCACAGATGACATCTTTGAAAAGACTTTCAAGGTCAATGTTTTCGGAACGTGGTATCTCACAAAAATGGCGATGCCCTATCTGCACAAATCTGAAGACGGCAATGTTGTGAACATCACATCAGTTGCGGGAGTGCGCCCCATGGGTTCTTCTGTGGCGTATTCAATGACAAAAGCGGCCCTCAACCAAATGACTCATCTGTTGGCAAAGAGCCAAGGACCGGTACGAGTAAATGCGGTTGCTCCGGGTCTCGTTGAAACCCCGTGGACTAAAGACTGGGCTACTCAACATGCTGGTATCGCTGCGATCAATCCGATCAAGCGCTCTGCCACTGCAGACGATTGCGCGGAAGCTGTTCTGGCTCTTCTTCGTAATAAATACATCTCTGGTCATGTGCTTGTTGTAGACGGTGGCCTGACACAAGTCAGCTAGAAACGCTAGAGAAGTAATTAATTCAGTAGTTATCGCCCACGAAATGGCCTGATGCCATTTGCTGGCACTGTTCCCAGTTTTCCTCGTTGGTAATCATCGAACGCTTGTTGCAGTTCAGCACGAGTATTCATGACAAAAGGGCCGTACTGCTCAACTGGTTCACGCAAGGGCTGACCCCCAAGCAAGATGATATCGAGAGATTCTTTTGCTGAAGCTTCGATGGTGAGTGTGTCGCCTGGGCCAAACACTGCGGTATTACCAACTGCAAAAGGAGCACGCTCGGTACCAACAAAACCAGAACCTTTTAGACCATGTGCCAGAGCGTTGAAATCTGGATTCCATGGCAGCACCATGCGTGAACCTGCAGAAATAGTCACATGGGCGATAGTGATAGGAGTGCGCGTTGAACCTGGACCCTTCACTCCATCGATTTCTCCAGCGATAATGCGAATCAGAGTTCCTGCATCTGGTGTGGTGATCAGCTTCACCATGTCTGCTTCTAAGTTTTGATACGCAGGTGAAATCATTTTGTCCTTGGCAGGCAAGTTCACCCAGATCTGTAACCCGTGAAAGAGTCCACCTGAGATGACCAAACTCTCCGGTGGAGTTTCAATGTGCAAAATGCCACCACCGGCAGTCATCCATTGAGTGGCGCCATCAGTAATTACTCCACCGCCACCGTGTGAATCTTGATGAATGAATGTTCCGTCAATGATGTAGGTGACGGTTTCAAAGCCTCTGTGCGGATGCCAGTCGGTTCCTCGAGCTTCATAGGGCGGATAATCCACTGCACCCATTTGGTCCATCATGATGAACGGATCAAGGTAGGCCTTATT
>JALRGJ010000180.1 GCA_023253435.1 Ilumatobacteraceae bacterium
GTCGTGGCAATGATTGATCCCATTCGAACTAAGTACTTTGAACTCATGAATGATCGCGGCGAGCTTGCTCGACTTTTAAAAGTAGGCAACGATCGTGCCCGAGAAGTTGCAGCACACACACTCTCCCGTGCCCACAAAGCCATTGGGCTTTTGCCACGTATCTGAGCGTCTAGATATTGTCCGCATCCATCAGCGCCTTGGCCACGTCGTCGGTTGCTTGGCCGGATACAAGTTCAATAGTTCGAGGGTCACTCACTCCTTTAAGCAGCCGTGCGCCTATTGCCTCATGTTGATGATACGACGTGAACCGCTTCCCTTTTGGCCCAACAATCGTGGCAACGATACGCAATACCCAACCTAAATTGGATTCAGTTTTACCAACATCATGTAATAGAGCAGCAGCTTGTTCTGATCGTTTGATCCAGGGAACAACGTTAAAGAATCTCTCCAACACTTGAATGGAATGACGCTGATCCCTCGGTGGCATAGCCCACCACAACTCAAATTCATCTGGAGTGAGAATTCTTTCTACATGTTCAAAATCTTCACCTTTGAGGGGGACATTGTTGAATGACGTGTACGCCCTTTTTGCTAAATGAATTAACTTGTTCATGATTTCTTGGCCCTTGGATGGGAATCTCGATACACATTCAACAAATGTTCCTGAGACACCTTTGTGTATATCTGAGTAGTTGAGATCGTGGCATGACCAAGCATCTCTTGAACTATGCGCAGATCTGCCCCAAATTCCAACATATGTGTGGCACAAGAATGTCTGAGCACATGCGGAGACAACTCACGTTGAATTCCAGCAAGCACCCCGGCATTGTGCACAATTGCCCACGCTTTTTGTCGATTCAAACGGCGACCTCTATTGGTGAGAAACACTGCATCCTTGTCGGAAGACTTGGCCCAAACATCAGGAATCAAAACTTCTCTTCCGCCGCGTCCTAAATAGTTGTGTAAATGTTTTTCTGCAGTGCGACCAAATGGAACAACGCGCTCTTTTGAGCCCTTCCCAAACAGACGCACGACACGAGACGAGAAATCCACATCGTCGAGATTTAACCCACAGACCTCAGAAATTCGAGCGCCCGTGGCATACAAGAATTCAAGAATTGCACGATCTCGAAGATTTTCGCCAGATTCACCAGTGACTGCACTGAGGAGCGCCTCCACCTCTTCAACCGATAATGGCTTCGGTACACCTGAAGGTACACGCACACCTTCAACTCGCCCGGCTGGGTTGACATCTTGTAGATCCTCAGCCACCAAATATGAGTGCAACATTCTCACGGCAGCTAATCGACGCGCAGTGCTAGCAACAGCTTCACCATTGCTCTGGAGGGAGCGAACAAATGCGTCTATGTCTAATTCTTGGGCGGTCAGAATGTCTTTACCGATACGAGATAGGAACTGCTCATACTTGATCAGGTCTCTCCGATAGGACTGAACAGTATTAATTGATCTACCACGCTCTACTGCCATCCAACGCAAAAAAGACTCCACATGTCTGCTGGCTACTGATGAAGCCATAGGAGTCTCTACCTCAATAGTTCTGGATGCCGACGAGCAGTGAGCAAGATGCCATACACGGACTTGGAGTCCATGATTTCACCAGACTCCACCATTTCCACCGCTTGCGCAAAAGGCACAATCTCCACAGACATCACTTGTTCTTCTGGCCCTTCAGGAACTGATACTCCAGCTGCCACATCTCTCACGAGATACACATGCACCGTTGAATCTGTCACTCCAGGCGATGACAACATCTCGCCCAACAATTCAACTGATTCACCTGAGAAGCCAGTCTCTTCTTTCAATTCCCGCAATGCTGTTACTTCTGGCTTTTCGCCAGACTTATCACGCATTCCGGCGGGGATCTCCAGCACAAAACCATCAAGAGCTGCCCGATATTGCGAGACAAGCACTATCTGATGGTCGGCAGTAAGAGCCACCGTTGCTACTGCCCCTGGCGTATGTACAAAAGTTCTCTCAAACTGTTCACCATTTATTCCTTCAATTTCTGAAGTGAGCAAAGTAAACATCGCCCATGAATGAACAACAGTTTTCTTTGTGGAACGAAAATGATCTGATTGAGTCACAACGCAGTTCTATACAGACTCAGAAACGTGCGAGCCCGTTGAGCGGGCAAGGCGAATTTCTCTATTCTGCAACGACGCTTCAATGAGATCACGGAACAAAGGATGAGGCCTGTCCGGACGACTCTTGAATTCTGGGTGAGCCTGAGTTGCCACCCAATATGGATGATCTTTGAGCTCAATGAACTCCACCAGGCGCTTATCTGGCGAAGTTCCACTACACACAAATCCAGACTCTTCAAAGCGACTGCGATAGTTGTAGTTGAATTCATATCGGTGACGATGACGCTCACTCACCACAGTCTCGCCATATGCATTGGCCACCTTTGTGCCCGGAGTAAGAACGGCGTAATAGGCACCAAGCCTCATTGTCCCACCCATCATGGTGACATCTCGTTGATCGTTCATGAGGTCGATGACAGGATGAGTTGTGGAAGGGTCAAATTCAGTGCTATTGGCGTCTGCCATTCCCAACACATGACGTGCGTACTCAATAGTCATCACTTGCATTCCAAGACACAAACCAAGGCACGGTACCAAGTTCTCTCTCGCATACGCCGCTGCCGCAATTTTTCCTTCAATGCCTCGCGCTCCAAAGCCACCAGGAATCACCATGCCATCCAGACCATCAAGTCGGCCAGAAGCAAGAAGACCTTCTACATCTTCAGCCTGAATCCAATCAATCTCCAC
>JALRGJ010000018.1 GCA_023253435.1 Ilumatobacteraceae bacterium
TCAGGAGCGTATTGATTAGCAACTTCAACGGCTTCAGTGAGCGAATCTACTAATACTGAACCACCGTTGATGCCAAGTGAAGCACGGGCCGCTGTTGCTCGCACCTCTGGCAAATCTGCAAGTTGAAGTTCAAGTTCTTGATCAACGGCCTCAATTAATTCTTGAGATGTTGTCACGAGTACAACACTTGAATCTGTTCCGTGTTCAGCTTCAATAAGTAAGTCTGCAGCGAGTCGCCCCACATGTGCCGTGTGATCGGCAATGACCAAACTTTCTGTTGGTCCGAGCAGCATCATTGTTGCCAGACCAAAACGCTGCATCTCCACTTGTGCCAAGGTGACTGCTGGGCTACCTGGTCCTACCACCATGTGGACTTTTGGAATTGACTCAGTTCCGAATCCGAGAGCAGCAATTCCGGCAGGGCCATTTACTCGGAACACATTTTTGATTCCAAGAAGTCTGCACACGACGAGTACTGCTGGGTCTACTTCACCGTTACCACCTGGCACGGGGGGTACAACAAGACTGATGTGTGGGACACCCGCAACAATTGCAGGAACACCGAGTTGATAGGCAACTGATGGATAGCTGGCCTTGCCACTAGGAACAAAGAGCCCAACGCTTGATACAGGTGAGATCTTTTCTCCCACCGTGAGGCCATTCTCAATTTCCATTTGCCAATCGGATGTACGAGTGAGCTGTTCATCGTTGAATGCTCGAAGATGTGAGATGGCGTCGGCAATTGCGTTTTCTAGCGCTGGGTCAATGTGAGCCGAGGCAATTTCTTCTTCAGTGACCCGAAGTTGTTGGGGAGACACTGTGATGCCATCAAATGTGGCCAATGCATCACAGACTGCCTGATCGCCTCGCTGGCGAACATCTTCAATGAGTGCTCCAATTGAGGCTCGTAGCGCGGGGTCGAAAATGTCGTCTAGACCACGTCGACACAGAAGGTCTCGGTCTGATTGGGTCATTTCTGACCATTTCAGTTGGCGTAGAACTGCGCTCACCCCAAGAAACCTACCCTCAGACACCTCCATACAGGGACTGGATTATGTGAGGAGCGAGTAGAGTTCAGTCACGTTCCGAAAGGGGAGCGTTCATGGCTGTCACTGTTGTCGTTGGTACCCAATGGGGAGACGAAGGAAAAGCCAAGGTCATCGACCTTCTGGCTGCATCACACAGCATCGTTGCTCGTTATCAAGGTGGCCACAACGCCGGGCACACAGTTGTTGTTGGCGATCAGAAATATGCACTTCAACTCACTCCAAGTGGAGTTTTGTATGACACCGTGACACCAGTCATTGGTAACGGTGTAGTTGTTGATTTGCCCACACTCTTCAAAGAGATTGATTCATTGGAATCTCGTGGAGTGTCGTGTGAACGACTCAAAGTATCGAGTCTTGCTCATCTCATTTTTCCTTGGCATCAGGCGATTGATGCGGCGTTAGAAAACGCACGGGGTGAAGGAAAGATCGGAACAACACTCAAGGGCATTGGTCCGGCTTATGTTGACAAAGTCAAGAGATCTGGAATTCGTGTGGGTGAAGTTCTCGATATTGCTGCATTTGAAGAAAAAGTTCGTGAACGTGCGATTGCCGCGAGACGAGAAGTCAGCGATATTGGTGGAGACACATTTGACATCGATGCAACAGTTTCTCAATTTGTAGAGTATGCAAAAAGACTTGCTCCATACGTTGCAGATACTGTGAATCTCTTGCACGACGCTCGTGAGCGTGGTGAAAATATTCTGCTGGAAGGCGCACAAGCAACTTTCTTAGACGTTGATCACGGAACATATCCGTTTGTGACATCTTCAAATCCAACTTCTGGAGGTGCTGCTGTTGGTTCTGGCCTGGGACCAAAACACATTGACCGAGTTGTTGGCATTGCAAAGGCATACACCACGCGCGTTGGCATGGGTCCTTTTCCATCTGAACTCACCGATGCACTTGGTGAAGCATTAGTAGACATTGGTCATGAGTACGGAACAGTCACAGGGCGTAGACGTAGAACAGGGTGGTTAGACACCGTGATGTTGCGCCATGCAACACGAGTGAACTCTCTCACTGAGATTGCTCTCACAAAACTTGATGTGCTGGACACATTTGATGAAGTCAAGGTGTGCGTGGGATACAGAATCAATGGTGAAGTGATGAAGAATTACCCAGACACTGTGGAGCGACTTGGTCACGTGGAAGCAATTTGGGAATCGTTACCTGGCTGGAAATGCAGCACTGAAGGGATTACCTCATTTGATGCGTTGCCAGAAAGTGCTCAGAAGCTGGTGAAGATTGTGGAGCGAGAAACAGGGATTCCCGTTTCCATGGTAGGAACCGGACCAGCAAGAGATGCCATGGTGGTGCGTGCATGATCAAGAGGTATTCAACAAAAGAAACAGACGCACTCTTTTCAGAAGTTGAAAAGATGCGTCGCTGGTTGGAAATTGAGTTGTGTGTTGTGGAAGAGCTTGCTTCTGCAGGAGTCGTTCCACCAGAGGCAGCAGCGGCTTGCAGATCACATGCGCCCACCATTGATGAAGCGTTTGTTGCTCGTGTAGAAGAGCGTGAAGCAATCACTAATCACGACGTAGCCGCTTTTGTAGATGTGGTTCAGCAAGCAATTGGCGCTCCCCACGGAACGTGGATTCATTACGGACTCACCAGCACCGATGTTGTAGATACAGGTTTGTGTTGGGCATTGCGGGACGCATCGGAACATATCAATTCAGCACTGACGGAACTGATCTCCACAACAGTTGATCTGGCGAGCAACCATCGCGCCACCGTCATGATGGGCCGCACTCATGGAATTCATGCTGAACCAACAACTTTTGGTGCAAAGATCGCTTTATTCGGATTGCAACTCGTGCGAGATCGCGAGCGACTTCGTAGAGCAATGGAAAATATCTCGGTGTGCAAACTCTCTGGTGCCGTGGGTACGTACTCAAACATCACGCCAGATACTGAAAGTCGAGTAGCTGCACGCTTGCGACTCGTTGCTGTTCCTGCAACTCAAGTGATTGCGAGAGACCGCCACGCCGAATACTTGTTTGCATGTGCATCAATTGGGACAACATTGGAAACCATTGCTGTAGAACTTCGCCATTTGCAGCGCACTGAAGTTAATGAGGTGAGAGAGGGTTTCAGTGCAGGACAAAAAGGTTCCAGCGCAATGCCCCATAAAAGAAACCCCATTTCATCAGAAACAATTACCGGTTTGTCTCGAGTGCTGAGGGCCAATGCTCAAGTGGGATTACAAGATGTTGCCTTATGGCATGAGCGCGATATTTCACACTCTTCTGCAGAGCGGATAGTTTTGCCAGATTCGTCTTCCCTGGCGTTGTACATGACACGGCGAATGAACAAGATTTTGGCCAATCTTGAGGTGGACTCTGGCAACATGCTGGCGAATCTCCAAAAATTAAATGGTGCTGTCTTTTCTCAGTCTGTGCTTTTGCGCATGGTGGAGAATGGAATGACGCGTGACGATGCATACAGAATTGTTCAAGATGCAGCTGCTATCTCGTTCAATACCGGTACGCATCTCCGGGAAGTCTTGGCCCAAAATTCTTCGGTGACGTTAAGTGCTGCGCAGTTAGACGAAGCATTTGACCTACAACGAGTGCTTCAACATGCGGGCAGAGCTATTGACGCACTGCTCGCTGCAGCAAAATAAGGCGCTAATCGCGTTCGATGCCAGCTTTTTTTAAGACTGCGGGAGTGACACCAAATTCTCGCCAAGCGTCATATGTGATGTCGTTTCTCTGGCTAAATGATTTAGCAACTTGAATGAATCGTTTTTCTGCCAGAGCCATTTCTGCTTTTGACTTCATTGAGGCAAGTTCAGCTCTGAGATTGAGTCGCTCTTGAATGAGCCGAACTTTTGTCACTGGGTCTGAACTTCTGAGTTCAGAGGCAATTACTGACAATCGTTGAGTAATGGAATCTGGAGTACGACGTCGTCCACGCTTAGGCTTTGTGACTTCCACCATCTCTAGGTATTCACGAATCATCCGACCCTCGGTACGACCGTTGGCGAGAGCCTTTTTATGGGCAGAACTCATCGTGGATTTTTTTGACGTGGCACGGGTTGACATAGCGACTTTTGTTCAGAGTAATGAAGTATCCCTCACATTTTTCAACCTAAAGTCGCTTGATGCAACTAACAAATCCCTTTTATTATTTGCATCAATCAAGCAACAAATTTCAGAGCCATAGAAAATATGTCGTTTTATCAACCCCACTAAGGTCGCCACTGATGTCCTCTCCTTTTCCCCACACTCCCGCCGGCCTGCCAGACCTTTCGCCCAATTTGGCAATTCTTCGTGATCATGTTTTTCAACATGCACTCAAGACAGGTGACTTCACGTTGAAGTCGGGCAAGAAAAGTTCTTGGTTTCTCGATACCAAACAAACCATGTGCAGACCAGATGGCGCACTAGCGGTTGCAAATGCGGCATTCGAAATTTTTCCAAAGGAAGCAAATGCCATTGGTGGACTCACGATGGGCGCAGATCCGGTGGCATACGGCATTGCGGCCATTGGTGCAACACGCGGTATTGATCTGCGTAGTTTCAGCGTGCGCAAAGAAGCAAAAGATCATGGCGTGAAAGGCCGCATTGCTGGTGCACTGCAACCAGGTGACAAAGTGATTGTCACTGAAGACACTGTTACTCGTGGAACCAGCATTTTTGAGGCCGTAGAGGCAATTAAGGAATTTGGTGCTGAACCTATTTTCATCACTGTCATAGTTGACAGAGGTGGCACTTGTGCAGCAATGGCGGCCGAGGCGGGGATTCCTTATCATCCACTTCTCACTGCACCTGATTTGGGATTTGAATTCGGTAGTTAACTTTGTGTCGCGCTAGTGAGAGTGCGAACATGAACATCATGAAAAAGTCTTCACTTATTTTTTCGGCCGTCGCTGTTCTGAGTTTTGTCGCATGTGGTGGCTCATCATCTAATGAATCAAATATTGACTCCGACACAACAGCGGCAAGTTCTGTTACCTCTGAACCAACCGATTCAACAGTTCAGCAAATCACTCTCACCATTGGAGAGAACACTGGCACAGACGTTGTTTCAGAAGTGAAAGAGGGACAAGAAGTGACGATCACATTTTTGAACAACGATGCAAACGATGAAATTCATATTCATGGGTATGACCTCTCAACTGGAGATATGAAGAAGGGAACTCCGTCATCCATCACCTTTACTGCAAATAAGACAGGTGATTTTGAGATGGAAAGTCATGTGAGTGAAGAAGTGGTTCAGATTTTGAGAGTGGTTCCTTCATGAGTCTTGAACAACTCTTTGAGTTAACCACTCATGGTGCAGACACTTTTGTTGGCGAGGGGTTTGCGTATCCATGGGGCGGTCTTTACGGAGGTCACATTGTTGCGCAGTCACTGAGAGCTGCGTCACTCACGGTGGAAGAGGGGTTTCTACCTCACTCGGTTCGCGCTTATTTCATTCGACGTGGCGATAACTCTGAAACTGTTCGTTATGAAGTGGACAGAATCAGAAACGGTAAGAGTTTTGCAACTCGTCGAGTTGTCGCTCGTCAGTCAAATGGTGCGATTCTGAACTTAGAAGCCAGTTATCAGGTCACTGAGCAATCGCCTGAACTCAGTGTGGTGTCTATGCCAAATGATGTACCAAAACCAAAGGACTTAAAACCCGGAGACCCATTCTCTGACGGATTTGAGCAACGTGAAATTCCTGTTGAGTTTGTGAGCACAGATCATCGTGATGGAGCCGGCCGTCTCATGGGGTGGTACCGCACAAAAGAAAACTTTGGTGGTAATCAATTGCTGAACCGTTGCGCTCTGGCATATTTGTCTGACGATTTGCCTACTGGTGCAGTGATACGTGCCGTACCTGAATTGAAAAACAAATGGAATGTGGAGAACGCTTTCTTTTCTGCAAGCTTGGATCACACCATTTGGTTTCATAGAGATGTTGATGCGAGTCAATGGCACTTGTATGACCTGAACTGTCATGCATACATCAATGGCAGAGGGCTTGCGTTAGGCCACGTGTTTTCAGAAGATGGTGTGCATGTTGCAACTATCGCTCAAGAAACACTGGTTCGGTTACGCGACAAATAGATGACGCAAATGGTGGTCGAGACCGGCGTCGATCCGGTGACCCCACGCTTTTCAGGCGTGTGCTCTGCCAACTGAGCTACTCGACCATGGCGATTCAACTTTCGTTGAACCCAGCAGTGTGAACTGCTGACTCGAAAGCGGTACTACCGCCAACGATGGCGGTCCCGACGGGACTCGAACCCGCGACCTCCGGCTTGACAGGCCGGCGTGAACTCCAACTTCACCACGGGACCTTATGTGTTTCCAGAAAACTGGAAACTGATCACAAGATCAATATTTTGCACCCCCAACGGGATTCGAACCCGTGCCGCCACCTTGAAAGGGTGGTGTCCTAGGCCACTAGACGATGGGGGCTTGGACGACTCCGGTTGAGAGCAGTGAAACGCTACCAGCGGCAGCGGAACATCACGCCCCGAAGTTGCACTCCATTATTCCCCCGAAATGGCAGAAACCGTCCACTCAAGTAACCAACCCAAATATCCGTAGAGCTGCCACTGATCAAATTGGGGGTCATCTTCCTCAATTTGGTCAAAGTCATCAGATTCTGAAACATCAAGGACAGATCCAAGAACCAGGCGCAAACTGTTGAGAACACTGGCAAATGCCATTGCCTGTTGCTCAGAAATTGGGGAATCTGAGGAGAGAACCGTCCGAACGGTCTCAATGGAGGCGGCTCGAGATTGCGCCAATTCATCAGCCATATATTTCTGATATTCAGCGTTGAGGTCGGGATTGGCGTTGTAGGCAACGGGGAAAAGTCTGGTGAGATCTTCATTTTTGGGTCCGTCGGCCAAGAGGGCCTGCAACTGATCCACGAAATTGAGAAGCGCATGTCGTTCATGATCTTCAAGGTTGATGGAAAATGTTCCATCAACAGATCGATGAACGGGTCCTTCTTCTCGGCGTCGTCTCATGATTCCTGTTCCATCGTTGCCCATAGTCCGTGCTCATGAAGTCTGAAAACATCTAGTTCTGCACGCTCGCGAGTGCCACTTGAGACAACAGCTCGTCCTTTTTCATGAACGTCCATCATCAGTGCGTCGGCTTTCTCTTTTGAGTAGCCAAAAAGCTTTTGGAAAATGAGCGAGACATACGACATCAGATTGATGGGGTCATTCCACACAAGTACGAGCCAGGGCTTTTGAGGCTCGACGCTTTCATCCACTTGTTCCGCGAGGTCTGGCTGGGCCACCTGGGAAAAGGGGGGAGTGGTAACTGGCACAGAAACATTCTGCTGCCGATTGGTCGTTGTTGCATACCCCCCATACGATGAATAACCGTGCCACTCAATGTCCGACCCGTCGTCCCCTCGCGATTAGCGAAACGTGGCGGACATGAATCGGGGCGAGCACCATCATCTGTCATTGGTGGATACATCGCACTCACAAAACCACGCATTATTGAGCTGTTACTGATCACAACAATTCCCACAATGGTGTTGGCAGAGGGTGGTTGGCCCAGCATCGGTTTGATGATTGTCACTTTGATTGGCGGGTCGTTAGCGGCAGGTGGCGCAAATGCCATCAATATGTTCATCGATCGAGACATAGATGCATTGATGGAACGTACGAAAACTCGTCCGCTGGTGACGGGTCTTATTGCGCCAAGAAATGCGTTGGTTTTCGCAATTTCTCTTGAGATTGTTGCATTTGCAGTGTTGTGGGCTGGCGCAAATCTGTTGTCCGGACTGTTGGCGTTGTCTGCAACGTTCTTCTATGTTTTTGTGTATTCCTTGTGGTTGAAGCGCACGAGTAAACAAAACATCGTGATTGGTGGTGCAGCAGGTGCGGTTCCAGTACTTGTTGGTTGGGCTGCCGTGACGAACTCTTTGGGCTGGACTCCCTGGTTGTTGTTTCTTCTGATATTTCTCTGGACGCCTCCACATTTCTGGGCACTGGCCATTAAGCACTCTGATGACTACAAGGCGGCCGGAGTTCCTATGCTTCCCGTGGTGGAGACACCCAAAAAGGTGCTGGCCGCCATGGTGGAGTACACCGTCGCCCTGGTGATCTGCAGTCTGGTAGTGATCCCTGTGGCCAACATGGGCTGGGTGTATTGCGTCACAGCCGTGATTCTGGGAGCCACCTTTTTGTGGGGCACAATTGCACTAAGTCGGTCCTCAAGCCCCTCATCGGCCATGAGACTGTTCTCTTTCTCCATCTCCTACATTTCCGTGCTCTTTGTGGCAATCACCGTGGATGTTCTTGTCCGCTAAAAGGCGCAATTGCACTAACTATTGGCTTCTCGGGGATTAGCCCTCGGACTAGGGGGTGTGGATAGTGTTGAGGTGTTACATCTAGGCGAACTCGCCCCGAAGGTTCGCAAGAACCATCGGGGTGTCTGTGGGAGACCATCGGAAAATGACCACCATCGACACTCAAGTCGGCGCAACGACGCAGGGAACTGTCCCGTCGTTCGTCACTGCTACAGGCCACTGGGTGACCAGCGCTGATCACAAAAAGATCGGACGCTTGTTCATCGGCTGGTCGCTCATTCATGCAATTGAAGTTGCTGTTATTGGAGCTCTTTTTGGCTTTGAACGCATCAGCCCATCTCACATGCAGATCTTGAATGGCGATTCCATTATTCAGTTAGACGCTTACTACAACCATCTTTTGGTGCTCGGAACTCTTGCTCCGCTGCTTCTGGGTATTGCGATTGCAGTTGTTCCGATGCAAGTTGGTTCAAAAGCCATTTCATTCCCACGTCTTGCTCAATTTTCATTCTGGTCATGGTTGTTCGGAAGTGGACTCGTCCTTGTCTCCATTCTGGGTAACGGTGGCCCTGGTGGTGGTAATGCAGACATGGTCGATCTGTATCTGCTGGGCGTGGCCACAGTGTGTGTTGCTTTGATTGCTGGCAGTGTTTCTGTGGCAACAACAGTGCTCACTTCTCGTGCCCCTGGCATGCAACTGGACATCATTCCTTCATTTTCTTGGTCTGCGCTTGTTGGCTCCATTGCAACGTTGCTCAGCTTGCCCGTAGCAATTGGAACAATCATTTATCTTTATGTAGATCACGAGCACGCAAAGGTTGCATTCGATGGCAACAGCGGCGTTTCCAAGTGGCTCGGATGGGTGCTCACCACTCCACAGATTTTTGTGTTTGTAGTGATGGCCTTGGGTGTTTTGGCCGAAGTTGCTCCAGTAACAGCTCGTACCCGTCAGCCTCAGCGCGCAGCAGTTCTTGTTGGTTTGGCGTTGGTTACCACTGCCGTCCTTGGTGCGGTCACTCAAACATCTCACATGCTCGATACGAGCGGTTCTGGTTCAGACACCATCAAGAGTGCCATCTTCTTCCTTCTCTTTAATGGTTTGCCCTTGCTTGGTGTGGTTGCTTCTGTTGCAGTGGCATTGTTGTCATTTAAAGATGGTTCACCAAGCGTGAATGCTCCATTTGGCGCAGCTTTGTTGGGCGCATTCATGGTTCTTCTTGGCGCACTCAGCAGTTTCATTGCTCACATCACATCTGTTGACGTAGCAGGGACAACATTTGCCGAGGGTACGACGCTCGCAATTGTGTATGGCAGCGTGCTCGCTTCTGTGGGCGCTCTTACATACTGGGCACCAAAATTGTGGGGAGTTGTGCTTCCCGATCAGAAAGTTCTTGGTGTCGCTGCACTCGGAACAATCGGAACCGTGCTTGCAGCTCTGCCTCTCTTCATCGCTGGATTTCAAAAGCAGCCCAAAGGTGCAGCGTTTGGATTTGATTACGACGGGCCCATCGCTCTCTGGAACTTGATCTCTGGAATTGGCTCGCTGCTCGTCGTTGTTTCTGTTCTTGGCTTCATTGGTCTGTTGGTCAAAGAAGTTCGTTCTGGTGCACAAGCTCCGGACGATCCATGGAATGCACACACACTTGAGTGGTCTATTCCTTCACCTGCTCCAACAAACAATTTTGCTGAGTTACCAAAAGTGTTCTCAAGCGAACCATTGCTCGATGCAAAACCAGCTCATCAGGAGGTGGGATCATGACCTTGGCATTGCCAGCTGCTCCCCAGCAATCACCACGTCGTCAAACGTTGGTAGCAACAGCACTTGTTGCTGCCTCGGCAGCAATGCTCATGGCCGGAATGTTGGCCATGTGGTTGAAGTTCCGTGCGGGTGCCCCTACCCGTGAATCTTCTGATGGTCTCAAAATCATCAAGGACTGGATGCCCAAAGACGTCACTATTCCTGAAGTGGCCGCAAACACCATGTTTGTTACCTTCCCAGTTGCTGCACTGATGGCTCAGTGGGCGGTGTATTGCGCAAAGCGCAAAGACTCGCAACACAGATCATTAGCACTTGCAATTGTTGCTGTTATCGGTCTCGCCATTGTGAATGCTCAAGTAGCTGTGTATGCACAAATGGAAATTGGTCTTGCAGATGGTGCTTTCCAAACAATGTTTTATGCAATCACCGGAACCATGTTGCTCTTAGTAGCTGGTGGAGTTGCATTCACACTTGTTGCGCTTTTCCGTTCCGTAGGCGGGCGAGATGATGATCAACAAGTCATTTCTGCGCACGCGTTGTATTGGTATTCCCTCACGGCGATCTTTACCGCCATGTGGTTCGTTGTATACGTGCAGAAGTAGGAAATCATGTTTACACCAGGCTCCAAATACTTCGTCGGTCTCACAGGATTATCGCTTGTTGCGGCAATCCTGTATGCCTTTCTTGTGAACCCCAATGACCTTGGCTCTATTGCGCTTCTCGGAGTTGCAGTTGCTGCTGGCTTGATTGCAGGTTTTGCATTCCTCACTCGCGACGGTGATACCGAGTCCGCAACTGAATCTGTAGCTGCTAACGCAGAAGTACCTACTCCGTCATTTTGGCCAATCGTGTTTGCATTGGGTGCAGCACTCACACTTTTGGGTCTTGCTACCAACGCAATTGTTTTTGTTGTTGGCCTGGGTGTACTCGTAGGTGGCGGACTTGAGTGGACGATTCAGAACTGGGCAGATCGTGCGTCAGCTGACGGAAGGTACAACTCAGAAGTTCGTGCTCGCGCAATTGGCGCTCTCGACTATCCAGGTTTGGCTGCAGTTGCACTTGGTGTCATTGCCTACTTGTTCTCTCGCATCATGTTGACTGCTAGCAAATCAGGTGCAGCGGTGATCTTCATTGTGGTTGCTGCAGCGGTGCTAGTTGTTGGTGTTCTCATTTCAACAAAACCTGCATTCCGTGGCCGCGCCTCATTGCTAGTCACAACATTTGCGGCTGTTCTTCTGGCCGGTGCCGGTATTGCAAGTGCAATTAACGGAGAGCGTTCAGAGTTGGCAGTAGTGGCAGAAGAAAAGCCATACTCAGCATCACATCGTGAGTGCGGAGAAGAAGCATCTGATCACTACGACAAGCATGCAGGCAACCGGGTGTCCTCGCGTTCTGCAGTGATAGCCACCGTCATTGTTGAAGATGGCAAGTTGTATGCCCAAATGATTGGCCTGAAAGACAAGCTCAACACCGTGAGCGTTCCTCGTTCAAATGTCACAAATATTCTGTTCCGCAACTTGGATAAAGAGGAATACCGTTTGGTCGCAAACCTCGGTACACGCACAGTTGCAGGGACGGACGTAGTGGAAAAAATTGGTACTTGCACACAGCTTGCTGGTGAGAACCAAGAGCAATTGTTAACAATCAACATCCCTAAATCATCTTCTGCGGAAAACAAGTACTCATTTGAAGTACCTGGCATTGAGGGCAAAATCGAAGTGGTCGTACCGTGAGTAGTCATCAGTCATCCCATGCATCGGAGAAAGTAATGGAATCCAGAAACGTGAAGTCATCGCGTCGTCGTCTGGTTGCCTCAGTGAGCGCTATTGCTGCCGCTGTTGTTCTTGCAGGTTGTGCCAAGAACGCGCCACAGGACACTTTCCAACCAAAGGGCGCTAATGCCCAAATGATTCAGGATCTACAAGTCATTGTGTTCCCCATTGCGGGCGTTGTGGGTGTGATTGTGTTGGCTCTCGCCGGCTACATCTTCTATCGCTTCCGTGATCGTGGGCAGGCAATTCCTGTGCAGTCACATGGAAAGCCAGTTGTGGAAATCACACTCACCATTATTCCTGCACTCATTTTGAGTGTTGTTGGTGTTTTCACGTTCCGCACCATTTTTGATCTGGCAGAAACTAAAGACACTGAGATGATCATCAACGTCACTGGTCAGCAGTGGTGGTGGGAGTACGACTACCCAACACAAGAGGGAATCAGTCAGCCCATCATTACTTCGGGTCAATTAGTGATTCCTGTTGGAACCAAAGTTCTCCTTCGTGAAACCAGCCGCGACGTTATTCACTCCTACTGGATTCCTGCACTGAACGGAAAGAAAGACGCCGTTCCCGGTCGAATCCATTTGCTTCGACTTGAGGCAGACAAGCCAGGTATTTACGCCGGGCAATGCACCGAATTCTGTGGTTTGTCTCACGCCAACATGCGTATGGAGACAGTGGCACTCTCAAAGGCTGATTTTGCTAAGTGGGTAGCAAATCAACAAAAGGCGTATGTATCACCTGCTGAAGGCACAAAAGCAAAAGAAGGCGAAGCTGTTTTCTTAAACCAGTGCTCTCGTTGTCACCAAGTGAATGGCATTAAAGATGCAAACGGTAAAGCAGTGATTTCTGCTCCGGATGAAAATGTGTATTCAGGTGCAGCACCCAACTTGTCACACCTCATGTCCCGCAACACTTTTGCGGGAGCAATGTTTGACCTTGTTATCGACAAGTGTCGTGACGATGTGTGGAATGCATCATCTGAAGAGTTTGGTGCCAAGTATTTGGCTGGTGTTTCCAGCGATTGCTTGAACCAAAAAGATCTACGCGCATGGTTGCGCAATGCACCGGGTATGAAACCCATGTATGCAGACCCTGCCAAACTTGAAAAATCAAATGGCTTATACCGAGGAATGCCAAACCTTGGTCTGACCGAGGACGACATCGACAAACTCGTTGCCTACCTCATCACCCTGAAGTGATCGGAGAAAACCATGGCGATCATTGAAAGACCATCACAAGAAGTCACTACGGAAGTAGTGACCAATAGCTCCAGCCTCGGGGCAATCAAACGACCAGTCACCTCCAGTGGCTGGCGCGAATGGTTGTTTACCGTTGATCACAAGAAGATCGGAATCATGTATGGCGTAGTTGCCATGTTCTTCTTCATTGTGGGTGGTGTGGAAGCACTTCTCATTCGTTTGCAGTTGGCTGCACCAGACGGACGCATTCTCAGCGCCGACCAATACAACCAAATGTTCACAATGCACGCCACCACCATGGTGTTCCTTTTTGCCATGCCAATGGCCGGTGCATTTGCAAACTATTTCTTGCCATTACAAATTGGCGCCCGAGACGTTGCCTTCCCACGTTTGAACGCTTTGTCTTTGTGGCTCCTCGTTGTGGGCGGAATAGTCCTGAACGCATCGTGGTTCTTGGGTGGGGCCGCAGACGGTGGCTGGTTCATGTATGCGCCAAACAGTGGCCCAGTGTTCTCACCAAGTAATGGTGTTGACTTTTGGGTACTTGGTTTGCAGGTTGCAGGTGTTGCATCTTTGATTGGTTCCATCAACCTCATTGTCACCGTGCTCAATATGCGCGCCCCCGGAATGTCGTTGATGAAAATGCCAGTGTTCACTTGGATGATCTTGGTTGTGCAGTTCCTCTTGGTGTTCTCACTCCCAGTGATCACCGTGGCACTTGTGCTTCTTATGTTCCAGCGCTCGTACGGTGCAACGTTCTTCGATGTTTCCCAAGGCGCAGACCCACTGTTGTGGCAGCACCTGTTCTGGATCTTCGGACACCCTGAGGTATACGTATTGATTTTGCCGGCCTTCGGAATCATTTCTGAAGTGTTGCCAACCTTCTCTCGTAAGCCTTTGTTTGGTTATCCGTTTGTGGTGTTCTCGGGTGCAGCGATTGGTTTCGTGGGTTGGGGCGTGTGGGCACACCACATGTTTGCTTCTGGACTCGGACCAGTTTCAGTTGCAGTGTTCTCTATTGCCACCATGGCGATTGCCGTTCCAACGGGCGTCAAGGTGGTCAACTGGACCATGACACTGTGGGGTGGAAAACTTGAGTTCACTGCCGCAATGAAATTTGCCGTTGGTCTCATTGTGTTATTCACCATTGGTGGACTGTCGGGAGTTACCCACTCTGTTGCTCCATCAGACACTCAACAAACTGACACCTATTACATCGTGGCGCACTTCCACTATGTGCTCTTTGGTGGT
>JALRGJ010000181.1 GCA_023253435.1 Ilumatobacteraceae bacterium
CCAGGCGCAAAAATCGGCGTCATTGGCTCAAACGGCAGCGGAAAATCCAGCCTTTTGCGCATTATGGCCGGCCTCGACGATGGCTACACCGGAGAGGCCCGCCTCACCCCGGGGTTTACCGTAGGACTTCTTGAGCAGGAGCCTCAACTAGACCCATCGAAAGATGTGTTGGGCAACGTGATGGACGGGGTTGCCCCCATCAGAGATCTTCTTGCCCGATACGACGAAGTGATGGCCATGTGGGGAGACCCCGATGCTGATTACGAAAAAGTTGGTGCACTTCAAGCAGAGCTTGAAGACAAGATCAATGCAGCCGATGCGTGGAGCCTTGATCGCAATGTGGAAATCGCGATGGACGCATTGCGTTGCCCCCCTAACGATGCCGACGTCACCAAGTTGTCTGGTGGTGAGCGCAGACGAGTTGCGCTATGTCGCCTGTTGTTATCACGCCCAGACCTCTTGTTATTAGACGAACCAACAAACCACCTCGATGCCGAGAGTGTGGATTGGTTAGAAAGATTCCTCAAGGAATACCCCGGAACAGTTGTTGCCATCACGCACGACCGTTACTTCCTCGACAACGTGGCGAGTTGGATACTTGAACTCGATCGTGGACGTGGATTTCCCTTCGAAGGTAACTATTCCTCATGGCTTGAACAGAAGCAGGCACGACTCACTGCTGAAGAAAAAACAAACGACAGCCGTCAACGCACTCTGCAACGTGAGTTGGAATGGGTAAAGATGTCTCCAAAAGCCCGTCAGGCAAAAGGAAAAGCGCGTCTTGCCGCCTACGACAAATTGCATGCTGAAGCTCTTGCGGCGGAGCGCGGCCCGGACAAATTGGAAATCAATATTCCCGCTGGCCCTCGACTTGGTGACAATGTCATCAAAGTAGAGAACCTCTCTAAGGGCTTTGGAGACAGACTGCTGATTAAAGATTTATCTTTCTCTCTTCCCCCTGCGGGAATTGTTGGCATTATCGGACCAAACGGAGCCGGTAAATCAACATTGTTTGCCATGCTCACGGGACAACAGGCTCCCGACTCTGGATCCATCACAGTTGGTGACACGGTGCAACTGAGCTATGTAGACCAAAACAGAGATTCATTAGACCCGGCGAAAACGGTGTATGAAGAAATCACCGAAGGTGTGGAGCACATGAAAGTGGGCGGTCGTGAAATTCATGGTCGCGCATATGTTGCAAGTTTTAACTTCAAAGGTGCGGATCAACAGAAGTTGGTGGGAGATCTATCCGGTGGAGAGCGAAACCGCGTTCATCTTGCAAAAGTTCTCAAGCGCGGCGGGAACGTATTGCTTCTCGACGAGCCAACCAACGACCTCGATGTCGATACTCTCCGCGCCCTTGAAGATGCACTTGAGCAATTCCCCGGTTGTGCCGTGGTGATCAGCCACGATCGCTGGTTCCTCGACCGCATCGCCACTCACGTGCTGGCATTTGAAGGTGATTCACAAGTTCGCTGGTTTGAAGGAAACTTCTCTGAATACGAATCATGGCGTCGTAAAGAGCTTGGATCTGCCGCAGAACAGCCACATCGCATCAAGTACAAACCACTCAGCAGGTAACACCATGGCTCTCAAGATCATTCGTTCACTGTGTTTCACCATCTTTCCTTGCGGAATTGCAGGTCTCATTATTTCTTCTATCGCAGGAAACAATGAGGGTTGGGTGCTCACAATCGGCATGATCACTGCTGGAGCAGCAATCATCCTCATGGTCACGTCAGCTGTCACCACTTCTCAGCGTGTGGATATTTTCAATGAAGCAGTTGCAGAACGGGTTGAGCAGAGAATTCGTACATTGGTTGCGGCAGGTGCAGACGAGACAGAAGTGCGATCACTTGTGAGAGACACCATCGACCTCTATCGCGGCCAACAGTGACCAACGAAGAACTATTTGAAAGTTGGCAATCGCTATCAGATGCATCTCTCGCATCTGAACTGGCACGCGTGACCGGTCAATTGCTCGTACAGGTACGAGAGGACCTCGTCAAAGAGGGAACCTCCATGTGGAATCTCAAAGACACTGGCGACATGGTGGGACACAACTTCTTGATGGAGGCACTACAGGCAGTGAGGCCAAATGATGCAGTTCTCTCAGAAGAAGGGCACGACAATAGAGAGCGCCTCTCCAATCATCGAGTCTGGATTATTGACCCTCTTGATGGCACTAATGAATACGGTGAGGGTCGATCTGATTGGGCAGTTCACATAGCGCTTTGGGAAAACAATCAACTCACTGCTGGTGCAGTCTCACTACCAAGTATCGACAAAGTGTTTGGCACCGATCCTGCCGCAGTTGTCCCGCCAAAAGAGGGCAACAAACCGCGATTAGTGACTTCCAGAAACCGTGCTCCCTACGCCGCAATTCTTGTTGCAGAACGTTTGGAGTGTGAAGCATTTCGCCTTGGTAGCGCTGGAGCGAAAGCAATGTCCATACTCATGGGTGAGTCAGATATCTATGTGCATGACGGCGGCATGTACCAATGGGATTCCGCTGCACCTGCCGCAGTTGCACTTGCCGCAGGACTACACGCGAGCCGATTAGACGGAAGCCCACTCGAATACAACAGTCCAGACACATGGCTTCCAGATTTTTTTGTATGTAGACCGGAATACACCGACGCAGTTCTTCACGCAATGTGGGGCCGCGACCCTCGCACCAGTAACTAACTAGGTTTTTACCAACGGGGCTCATGTTCTCCCAGTTTGGGCACAGGACCATAAGTGGGCGAATAATCACTGAAGTCCACCGGTGAATTCACAGCTGTG
>JALRGJ010000182.1 GCA_023253435.1 Ilumatobacteraceae bacterium
GCCTGTAGTGCCAGAGGTGTAACACATGCTCGCAGCTTGATTCTCATCAATGTCCGCTGGCCACACTGCTGGCTCTGCTTGTGAAAGCAAGTTTTCATATTCGTGCACAGTGAACCCGGGAACAGAAGCGGGGACTTCACCCTTGCCGTCGTACATAAACACCAGATGCTTCACAGTCGTAAACGTTGACAACAGTGGTTCGATCAGCGGGAAGATTGAAGTGTCAATAAAGATCACCTCATCCTCCGCATGATTCACAATGTAGGTAAGTTGCTCAGGGAACAAACGAATGTTCAAAGTGTGAGCAACACGTCCGCTACATGGTGCTGCAAAATACAACTCCAAATGGCGGTGGGTGTTCCATGCAAACGTGCCAACACGACCATGTTTTGAAATTCCGAGATTGTCAAAGACAGTTGCGAGTTTGCGCGTACGTAAGGCCCATTCGCCATAGGTGATGACTTCTTTACCGGTAGCGGTTGCCGTAATAATTCGCTTTTCACGGTGATATTTCTCTGCACGATCAAATAAGTAATTGATGGTCAATTGAGTTGGTTGCATCAAGCCCTTCATCAGATCCCCCTTAGGTCACGTGGCCTTGCCACACCCCCGAAACCGTAGCAATTACCCGACGAGTGAGAACAGCCCGTTGCAGGTACGGTGTTGCGAATGCGTCGGCTGGTTGTGGTGATTACCTCATGTCTTTTTGCCATGGGAACTATTGGGTCAAATATTGGGCCGGCCTTGGTAGACAACCACCCTCTTCTTGTCATCTCCCTGAGCGCACGTAACCGAAACCTGTTTGGATCGGTGCCCTACATCGATCCTTTCCCATTTTTTGTTGTGGGCTTCGTGCGACTGCTTGCTGCAGCCGTTGCACTCTTTTTCGTGGGCAGATTGTACGGCGAACGTGCATTGCGTTGGACCGAATCTCAAGTGGGTGAAATGCCTCGCATTTACAAATGGACCGAGGCGGCCACTGCGCGCGCCGGATGGCTTGCCGTATTACTGATGCCCGCATCAAACATTGTGTGTCTTCTTGTTGGACACCTCAAGATGCCCCCAAAGAAATTCCTTGCCCTGATCGTTGCCGGAATTGTGATTCGTTTAAACGTGCTGTGGGTGGGTGGCCAAATATTTGAAGACCAGATCCGTTGGACCTTGTCACATATTGAGCGTTATCAATGGTGGATTGTGGGCCTCCTCTTTGGCATCTCATTTCTGCAAACCTCATCCCGCAGATCTCCGGGCGCACCGCAGGAGTAGTCGTTTTTACCCCTTAGGCTCACCCCATGGCACAGACAGCATTTGGGGGCAACCCCGTCAACACATCTGGTGATCTTCCTGCTCCAGGAGCATCACTTCCTTCCTTCTCGCTCACCGGCGCAGACCTGCAGGATTTTGGCAATGATCAACTCGCTGGCAAGCGCGTAGTGTTCAACATTTTTCCAAGTGTTGACACTCCCGTGTGTGCAGCAAGTGTTCGCAAGTTCAATGAGCTTGCATCCTCACTAGACAACACAGTGGTCTTGTGTATTTCTGCAGACTTGCCATTCGCTCAAGGACGCTTCTGCGGTGCAGAAGGTTTAGCGAATGTACAAAATGCTTCTTCTTTCCGCGGTGGATTCGGAAATGCATTCGGCGTTCAACTCAATGAAGGCGCATTCAACGGTTTGCTCGCACGCGCAGTTGTTGTTGCAGACGAAAACGGAAAAGTTCTCCACACAGAACTCGTTCCTGAAATTGGTCAAGAGCCAAACTACGACGCAGCAGTGAGCGTATTGAAGTAAAAACTTTTTCAAAAAGCGGGTAGCGGTTCATTCGCTACCCGCTTTTTGCATTTACAGAAACTGATCAATCCCCAGGGTGAGACCTTTTGTCTCTGAAATTCGACGACATGCAAGCACAACTCCGGGCATGAAGCTCACTCGGTCATTGCTGTCGTGGCGTATGACCAGTGTCTGACCCGCAGTTCCCAAGATCACCTCTTGAGATGCAGTCATCCCCACCATGCGAACTCCGTGAACATGTATTCCTGCTGGCCCCACCCCACCACGAGCGCCTGGAATTATCTCGTGCTTCGTGGGATCTGCTGCCCACTCACTGCTTGCGTCTGCCATTCGTTGCGCAGTTGCCAACGCCGTACCACTTGGAGCATCTGCTTTTGCATTGTGATGAAACTCAATGATCTCGGCGGTCTCAAAGTAAGGAGCAGCTTGCTCCGCAAACTTCATCATGAGAACTGCGCCGATTGCAAAGTTGGCAGCAATCACACAATTACTGCCAGTGAAGGACTTCCTGAATACCTCAAGATCTTCCGATGAAAAACCGGTGGTGCCCACAACTGCATGCATCCCATGTAGAGCTAACCATGGCAATGTCTCTCGCGCTGCCCCAGCCACCGTGAAATCCACGACCACATCACACTTGGCTTCGGCTAGTGCTTTGAGTTCTGGCGCAACTGTGATTCCGTGAATCTTGGCCCCACTGCCTTGAGTATCTACAGCGGCCACGAGTTCGAGCCCTTCAGCCTCAACAACGGCATCACACACTGTGGAGCCCATTTTCCCTGTTGCACCTACAACGCCTACACGAATCATGCCTTTGACCGTAGTCGGTGATGAGAAAAAGGCCGGCGACACTTTTGTGTCACCGGCCTTTCTTCCGATATTCATTAGTTCATTGCACTATCGGCGACGACGTGGACCTTTTCCGCCTCCGCGGGTGTCGGGACCAAGATCTCCAAACTCTGAACGAAGTTCACTGTCGAACTCCTCTTCAAAAGAGACC
>JALRGJ010000183.1 GCA_023253435.1 Ilumatobacteraceae bacterium
GGAGATGTGAACGAACCACTGCAGGCCCTTATTTTTGACTCACAGTTCGATCAATACCGTGGCGTTGTTTCAAGTGTTCGAGTCATGAACGGCACTCTCACTACAGGCAGCAGATTGCAATTCATGCAAGCTAGGGCCACTCATGATGCAATTGAAATTGGTGCGCGCACCCCTGCCACTTCTCCCTTGTCTGAACTCGGACCAGGAGAAGTGGGATATCTCATCGCCGGAATCAAAGATGTTGCAGAAGCACGAAGTGGTGAGACCGTGACAACGGTGTCACACGGTGCAATAGCACCACTCCCGGGATATCGCGATCCCAAAGCAATGGTGTTTTGTGGTTTGTATCCCATCGATGGAGATGACTTTGAATCATTACGAGAGTCATTAGAAAAACTCAAACTGAATGATGCCTCAATCACTTACGAGCCCGAGTCCTCTGGAGCGCTTGGATTTGGTTTCCGTTGTGGATTCCTGGGGCTCTTGCACATGGAAATTGTGAAAGAGCGACTTGAGCGCGAGTTCAACTTGGCTCTGATCGCCACCGCTCCCTCTGTTGCCTATCGAGTAACCAAAACAGATGGTGAGGTTCTCATCGTGGAGAACCCTGCAGATCTACCACCCACACAAAATATTGATTTCATTGAAGAGCCATTTTTTAAAGTCAGCATCATCACGCCAAAGGACTACACCGGCACACTCATGGAACTCTGCCAATCTCGCCGAGGAGAGATGGTCAAGCTTGAGTACCTATCTCCTGAGCGAGTGGAGTTGCACTATCTCATTCCACTCGCGGAAGTTGTCATCGACTTTTTCGATCAAATGAAGAGCAGAACCCAAGGGTACGCAAGCCTCGACTACGAACTTGATGGGTATCGCCGAAGCAATCTTGCACTCGTGGACATTTTGCTTAACGGAGTTGCAGCTGATGCATTCAGCACAATCGTTCATCGGGATAAGGCATTCGATTACGGACGACGCATGTGTGAAAAGTTACGTGAACTCATTCCACGACAAATGTTCGATGTTCCTATTCAGGCCGCAATTGGCGGAAAAGTTATTGCCCGTGAAACTGTAAAAGCAAAACGCAAAGACGTTCTTGCAAAGTGTTATGGCGGCGATATCACACGTAAGCGCAAACTGCTGGAAAAGCAAAAGGAAGGCAAGAAGAAAATGAAAGCCATCGGCCGGGTAGAGGTACCTGGAGATGTTTTCATCAGTGCCTTAAAGCTGGACGACTAATGTCTCAGGGGGTCGGGGCAAAGGGGAGTACCTTTCTGTCGCTTCGCCACCGCAACATGCGTATTTATTTGGCGGGGCTATTACTCTCCAACATTGGGACGTGGTTGCAATTCACCGCTACGTCCTTATTGATCTACCGAATCAATGGTCGAGCCACAGATGCAGGTCTCAATACCTTGTTCCAATTTCTTCCCATGTTGTTACTGGGGGCGTGGGCTGGTGGTTTTGCAGATAGGCACGACCGGCGAACAGTCACTATTTGGACTCAGTCGGCGCTCTTGCTACAGGCAGTTCTTCTGGCAGCAGCAGATTTTGGCGGGTTTGATTCACTGCCAGTCATCTACGCACTGTCTCTTGTCTTAGGCGTCGCAAATGCAATCGACAACCCATCGAGACGTGGACTAGTCACAGAGTTGGTTGAGCCAGCCGAGATATCCAATGCAATGTCGCTCAATACAACAGTGATGACTGGCTCCCGAATTTTCGGACCTGCTCTTGCTGCGGTATTGATCGGACCACTTGGTACGGCGTGGTTGTTTGCAATGAATGCGGTGTCGTATCTCGCGGTACTGATGTCGCTCTTTGCATTGCGTAGATCTGAAATGACCCCGTCACCCCCAGCGCCTCGCACAGGTAAACCTGTGCGAGAGGCTCTTGCGTTTGTGTGGCATGATCCATTTCTGAGGTACTCGTTCGTGGTTTTTGCAGTGGTGAGTACATTTGCCTTTAACTACAGCGTTGTCTTACCAAAATTAAGTGACACACAGTGGGGCCAAGCCAACGGTTATCCCATTTTGCTCACCATTGTGAGTATCGGAAGTATCGGTGGAGCTCTTGGTACAGCACGTTTTCGAGTGATTGGAATTCGATGGTATGGGACTCTGGTTGCGATTAATTCTGTCTCTTGTATCGCAATGGGATTCGCTCCAAATTTTCTGACTGCATGCCTCGTGGCATTGCCTCTCGGATTTGGTGGTACCGGATTGGTTGCCTCGATGACAGGAATTAGCCAGCAGAAAGTGTCGTCGGAAATGCGCAGTCGAATGTTGGCGCTCCAATCGGTTGCATTTTTGGGCTCAACACCTATTGGGGGGCCAATCACGGGTTGGGTGGGAGACAACGTGAGTCTGGAGTGGTCACTTGCCTATGGTGGAATACTCAGTCTCGCTGTGTTGCCGTTGTTAAGGAGAGCAAAGTGACTACTGCCATTTGGTGGATCAGACGCGATATGCGTTTGTCAGACAATAAGGCTCTTCAGGCTGCCTCAGCCCGTGGCGAAGTAATTCCACTCTTTATCGTGGACCCCGTATTCGAAAATGCGGGTTCTCAGAGACGTGCATATATGTATGCCACATTGCGGGATCTTGATTCTCGAATGGAGAATGCTCTTATTTTGCGTCACGGAGATCCAGTAACAGAGGTAGTGAAGTTTGCTCAAGAAGTAGGGGCAACTTC